>DATIMX010000130.1:0-6990 GCA_035474935.1 Geodermatophilus sp.
GATGGCGATGCCGAGGCTGCTGGCCAGCGCCGGGGTCAGTTCGTCGACGACCTCGCCGAGGACCTCGATGGTGCCGGTGTCGGGCTTGGTGGTGCCCGACGCCACCCCCATGAGGGTCGACTTGCCCGCACCGTTCTCCCCCAGGAGGGCGTGGACCTCGCCGGGCAGCACCTCGATCGACACGTCGGTCAGCGCGGCCACCGCGCCGTAGTTCTTCGAGATCCCGGACAGCGAGATCGTCGGGCGCCCGCCGACGACGACCGGGGTCTGCTGGGTCTGCTCTGTCACCACGGGTCCTTCGGGGTCGAGGGTGCGGGAGTGCCGGCCCGGTGGGTGGCGCGACCGCCGCGGGGAAGCGGACGGGCGGCGCCGCCCACCGGCCGATCGGTCATCCGATGACGTCGGCCTGCTCGTCGCCGGGCATCTCGGCGGAGAGGTAGACGTCCCCGGGGAGATCCGGCTCGCAGGTGACCTGGTTCGGCTGCCCGCTCACGGAGTCCTCGAAGGCCGATGACGGGTAGACGTCCTCATCGGGCACCTCGCCGCCGGTCGCGCGCGCGACGGCGTGCTGGATCGCCAGCCGGGAGTGGTCGTTCTGGGTCGAGATGGTGAACAGCTGGAAGTCCGGGTTGCTGGCCTTGTTCTCCTCCCAGAAGCAGGCGAGCTCGTTGCCGTCGGAGGTGGCGATCGCGGGGATGGACCGACCGCTCTGCGTGAAGACCGGCAGGGCACCGACCAGGGACGGGCCGAAGTCCGAGACGATGACGTCGATCTGCGGGTTCTTGGCGATGGCCGCGGTCAGCACCTGCTGCGTCTCCGCGGGATCCCAGTTCGTGACCTCGAACGGCTCCTCACCGATGAAGGTGTACTTGCCCGTGGGGTCGAGGACCTCGTGCAGTCCCTCGGCCTCGTCGGTCCCCTGGCTGTTGCCGGGAGGGCCGCTCAGGAACAGGATGTTGCCGCCGTCCGGCAGGTTCTGCTGGATCCACTGGGCCCAGAGCACCCCGGCCTGCTTGAAGTCGCTGCCGATGAAGACGTCGTAGTCCTCCCCTGCCTCGCCACCGGGAGTCACCCGGTAGGGCACGGTCACCACACCGGCGCTGTACGCGCTGCGCAGGGCGGGCAGGATCGCCTCGCCGGCGTCGGGGAAGACGACCAACGCGTCCACGCCCTTCGCCACCATGCCCTGGATGTCGGCGATGGCCTTCTGGGTGTTGCCCTGCCCGTCCGCGTACTCGAAGGAGGTCACGCTCGGGCACTTGCTGACCTCGTCCTTGGCGGCGGCGGTGGTGACCAGGCGCCAGCTGTTGCCGCCGAAGCCGTCGGTCATGCCCAGGACGATCTCGTCGGGGCCACACCACGACGGGACGTCGCCGTTGGCTGCAGCGCCACCCGCCGATGCCCCACCGTCGTCGCCGCCACCGCCGCACGCCGCGAGGGTGAAGACTCCGGCGCTGCCCAGCGCCAGGAGCTTGGTGCTGACCTTGGATCGGTTCATGGGTCGATTCCCTTCTCGGTTCTGCCGGACGATGGGGCGGTGCGGGCGGGTCACGTGGCGGTGCGTGGGGTCGGTGACGACCGGGAGAACCGAGCGCGGAGGTTGCCCCAGTTGACGGTGTAGAGCGCGACGCCGACCGTCAGGGCCGCGGCCTCGACGAGGGTGCGGATGGCGAAGGAGACCCCGAGCGCGAGCACGAACTGGTCGAGCTGGCTGAGGAAGAGCGCGGCGACGGCCGTCGCCACGAGGTAGCCGCGCCCACCGAGCAGTGACGTGCCGCCCAGGACCACCGCGGCGACCGAGGGCAGGAGGTAGGCGTCGCCCTGGAACGCGGTCGGCTGGGCGATGATCCCGGCGAGCAGGACGCCGGCGAGCCAGTAGAGGACCTGGGCCCACACGTAGGCGGCGGCGCGGTGCCGGGTCACGGGCAGCGCCGTGGCGAAGGCGGCGTCCGGGTTGGCGCCGACAGCCTCGAAGCGCCGCCCGGCTGCGGTCATCTTGACCACGACGGCGGCCACGGCCACCACCACGACGGCCACGTACACCGAGTTCGGGATGCCCCACGTCAGGCCACCGGCGACGCTCCGCAACAGATCGGTCGTGCGGCGGGGTGACCCCCCGGAGATCCCCAGGACCCCCGCGTACAGCAGGGCGTTCATGCCGAGCGTCGCGACGATCGGGTTGAGCCCGAGGCGGCCGATGAGCACGCCGTTCCCGATCCCGGCCACGACGGCCACGACGAGCCCGAGGGCCAGGGCCTGTGGCAGCCGACTGTCGTCACCGTCGGCGACGTGCGTGGAGATGACGACCGCGAGGGAGATGGCTCCCGCCACGGAGAGGTCGATCCCACCCTGCTGCACCACCAGGGTCTGACCGATGGCGGCGATGGCCAGCACGGCCGCGAACGGCAGCATGCCGAGCAGCGCGCCGCGGCTCACGCTGGTCGGCGCGATCACCGCGCTGGCCACGAACAGCGCCACGACCGCGACGGTGACGGTGATCAGCCCGCGCGAGACGGCGATGCGGGGCCCGGCCTCGATGGCGGGGCGAGCTGGTGCGTCGAGGGTCATGGCCTCGGCCTCCTCCGGTGGTGTGGCCTGCCGGACGTCGTGACCGGCGTCACGCAGTGATGTGGGACCGTACAGACGGTCCGGCATGTTCACAAGCACTTCACAAAATCTGGAGGATGGTCCATGCTCGTCCGCGATCAGGTGATGCAGGCCACGTTCGTCCCGACGGTCGACGCCCGACCGGACCAGGACCGTTAAGCAGTGGCAACCGCGCTGTTAAGCGCCGAGCCGCTCGTGAACGGCGATAGAGGGCTGGCGCTGGTGGAGGTCGACGCCGTCACCGAGCACGTGACAGGGGGAGGTGGAGTCCGTGACCAGCGCATCCCGGCCGACCCGGGGAGCGAGCAAGGGCACCCACGCGGGACGGCCGGCCGTCCGAGGGGCGCCGACGGCCACAGCGAACGAGAGGAGAGGTGCGTTGGCATCGCAGAACGCGCCGAAGGCCGTGTCGGACTCCGCCGCGGACATCCGCGGGCGGCCCACCACGCCCGAGGACGTCATGGGGACGGCCCGGCACCGGGTCCGGTCCGACCCGGACCACCCGACCGGCCGGGTGGTCATGATCGACGGGGCGTCGTCCTGGTGGGAGGCGTGGGGGCCGTGGACGCAATGGATAATCGAGGGATCACCGCCAGCGACAGGGGAACCAGCATGGGCACCAACGCGGAACCGCCTGCCGCCGCGGAGGTGGACCCTTCGGAGACCCTCGGTGGTCGGCTCCGGCAGGCGCGGCTCCAGGCCAATCTGTCACTGCGTGAAGTCGCTCGGCAGCTCGGGGTCTCCGCGTCCTTCGTGTCGCAACTCGAGAACGGCAAGTCCCAGCCGTCCGTGGCCACGCTCTACTCGTTGGCGCGGCTGCTCGGGGTGTCCATCGACCGGCTCTTCGACGAGCAGGACCACCCCGCACTCCCGACAGGGACCTCCCCCGTGACGCCGCAGGCCGGGGAGCACGCCCGCCCTCCGGCACCCGTGGCGGACACCACCCCTGAGGAGGCCGGCCCCCTCCACCGCGGCAAACCGGGCTTCCCGGCTGTCACCTGGGGTGAGCAGCCCGCCGAGCCGCCGCGCTTCTCCGTCACGACGCCCGGCCAGCGGAGCCGGTTGGTGCTGGAGTCCGGAGTCTCCTGGGAGCAGCTCGTCCGCAAGTCCGATGAACTGGACTTCATCGAGCTCGTCTATCCCCCGGGCAGCAGCTCCACCATGGACGGCCGCATGCTCCGCCACGACGACTACGAGTACGGCATCCTGCTGGAAGGCGAGCTCGAGGTGACGCTCGGGTTCGACGTCTTCGTCCTGCACGCGGGCGAGGCCATCGGGTTCGACTCGACGATCCCCCACCTGTTCAGGAACCCCGGGACGACGCCGGCCCGCGGGATCTGGGTCATGCACCACAGGCACCAGTAGGCGCAGCGAGCACCAGCAGCGCGGCGCCAGGTCATCGCGGACGCCGCCGAACACCTCGTCGGGGCCCCGCTCGGCGTGCACGAACGAACGTGTCGCCGATGGTCGATCGGTGGTGCCCCCGTTCGACGAGGAATGCCATCCCCCCGGCCCCACGGTGCCGACAGCGGTCACCCACGGGCCCACCACTCTCCAACCGAGGAGGATCCATGGACACTCTGAACGGGCGGGTCGCCGTCGTCACCGGGGCCGCACAGGGCCAGGGCGCGGCTGAGGCGCGGCTCCTGGCCGCGCACGGCGCCCGCGTCGTCATCACGGACCTGAAGGACGAAGGCCGGGCGCTGGCCGAGGACATCAGCGACGCGACGCCCGGTGGTGCCGAGTTCATCCGGCTCGACGTCACCGACGAGCAGGGCTGGGGCGCCCTGGCCGAGGACCTGCGCCGGCGTCACGGGCGCCTGGACGTCCTCGTCAACAACGCCGGAGTGGCCTTCCGCTACGGGTTGATGGAGACCACGCGCGAGGACTTCGAGCGCGTGCTGGACGTCAACCTCGTGGGTCCGTTCCTGGCGATGCGGACCCTCGCGCCGCTGATGCGGGACAGTGGCGGCGGCTCGATCATCAACGTGGGGTCGGCCGCCGGCATGACGGGGCACTTCTCCGCGGCCTACTCCGCGAGCAAGTGGGGCCTGCGGGGGATCACGAAGGTCGCCGCCATGGAGTTCGCACCGTGGGACATCCGGGTGAACGCCATCCACCCCGGGATCGTCAACACGGCGCTCGTCCCGGGGGACACCGCCTTCCCCCGGGCCATGACGCGCTTCACCCCGCTGGGACGCGCAGCGGAGGTCGAGGACATCGCCCCCCTGGTCCTCTTCCTCGCCGGCGACGGATCCCGCTTCATCACCGGCTCGGACCTGCCCGTCGACGGCGGGCTCGTGGACCTGGGCGTCTACGACGCCGTGGCCAAGGAGTACGCGGACCTCAAGTGAGGCCCCCGGGGCTGCCCGGACCGCTCGCGCCGTGGAGCGGCCCGGGCAGCTCCGGGCTCGTCACGCCGGGCGGACCCGGGCGTCGTTGCCGACGACGGTGTTGCGCAGGATGCCGAGCCGCTCCACCTCGACCTCGACGGCGTCGCCGGGCTGCAGCAGCCACGGGGGCGTGCGCGCGTAGCCGACGCCCGACGGGGTGCCGGTGGCCAGCAGGTCACCGGGCCGCAGCGTGAAGGTGCGCGAGATCAGCGAGAGGGTGTCGCCGACGGTGTAGACCATCTCGTCGGTGCGGCCGTCCTGGACGACCTCGCCGTTGACCCGGGTCTGCACGCGCAGCCCGTCGCGCAGGTCACCGACCTCGGCCGCGGGCACCATCGGGCCCAGCGGGCCGGAGTTGTCGCCGTTCTTGCCCAGGATCCACTGCGACGTGAGCTTCTGCGCCCGCCGCGAGGTCAGGTCGTTGAACGTCGAGTAGCCCACGACGGCGGCCAGCGCGTCCTCCGGGCTGGCGTCGACCAGCGGCGCGCCCACCCAGGCGACGACCTCGCCCTCCCAGTCCAGGCCGTCCTCGTCGGCCGGCACCGGCACCTCGGCGCCGTCCACGGTCAGCGAGGCGGTCCAGCGGGCGAACAGTGTCGGGTGGGGCGGCAGGTCCTGGCCGGAGAACGAGCCCTCCGCGACGTGCTTGAGGTAGTTCAGCCCGATGCACACCACCCGGGCGCCGGGCAGCACCGGCGGCACCCGCTCGACGTCGGCCACGGCCAGCGTCGGGCCGGCCGGTGTCCGGCCCAGGTACCCGGCGGCGTCGGCCCAGAACTCCTCCACGGGCGCGACCACGGTGACCTGCGCGCCGTCGTCCGACAGCGCGGCGACCTCCACGGGTCCGCCGTCCCGCCGGATGCCCACGATCCTCATCTGCCATCTCCTCGCGTCGGTCGACAAAACTCTGTAAAGGTTCGGAGGTTTGTGTTTCGATGAGGAGCATGTCGCAGAGCCCCTCCGTCGGACAAGCCCTCGGCGACGCCGGCGTGCTCAGCGGCATCGCCCGGGCCGGACGCACCCGCGCCGAGCAGCTGGCCGCTGCGCTCGACGCCCGGATCCGCTCCCGCGGGCTGACGGCCGGCGAGCCGGTCGGCACGCTGGACTCCCTGCGGGCGGAGACCGGCTTCGCGTACGCCACGGTGAGCGAGGCCGTGCGCCTGCTCCGCGACCGGGGAGTCCTGGAGATCCGCCCGGGGCGCGGTGGAGGCCTGTTCGTCGCTGACCGCGGTCCCGTGGTGCGGCTTCGCCACACGTTGTTGAGCGTCGAGGAGGAACCCCGGACCGTCGCGGACGCGATCGAGCTCCGCGACCACCTCGAGGTCCTCGTCGACGTCGGCGCCGCCCGTCACCGGACCGCGCAGGACGTCGCCGATCTGCGGGATCTGCTGCAGCGCATGCGCACGGCGCCGGACTGGGACGGCTTCATGCGCGCGAACTGGGCGCTGCACGAGCGGATCGCCGCCCTCAGCCCGAACGCGATGGCGCGGGCCGTCTACACCAGCACCCTGGGCCACCTCAACGCCGCGTCGTCCCGCTTCGCCGAGGACGACCCGGCCTCGGTCCGCTATCGCACCGAGCGCTACCAGGTCCACGTCGACCTGGTCGAGGCGATCGCGGACGGCGACGAGCCCGCCGTCCGCGCCGCCGTCGCCCGGCACAACACCACCACCTGAGCGCCGAGAGGGCCCGTCATGTCCGGTGAGTTCCGCCAGTACCTGTACCCGCACGACCACCCGCGGCTGGCCGAGGTGCGGGGCATGGACCCGTACGCCTACGGAGAGTCCTCGAAACAGCCGGGGACGTTCACCGGCGGGCTGGTCGAGGGCTGGACGCCGCTGTACCGCAACGAGTTCCGCGGCGTCACCGAGGACGGCACGCCGCGGGAGGGCCTGTACCCGCTGGAGCCGGCGCGGCCCGGCGAGGAGGCGCCGGTCGCGGCGATGGTCGCCGCCGCCGAGGACCTGCTGTCGGCGCTGGACGACGAGGG
>DATIMX010000131.1:0-17668 GCA_035474935.1 Geodermatophilus sp.
GCGCCGCACGGAGTCGGCGACCGGATCCCCGCGGAGTCCCTCCGGCACTTCGGCACCCTGGTCCTCGCCTCCCTGGGGGTCCCGGACGAGGACGGCGCTCTGGTGGCCGACAGCCTCGTGCAGGCCGATCTGTGGGGTCACCAGTCGCACGGCTTCCTGCGCCTGCCCTGGTACGCAGCGCGCCTGCGCTCGGGCGCGATGCGCGCGGTCAGCGACCCGGCGGTGCTCACCGACACCGGCCCACTGGTCCTCCTCGACGGCCGCGACGGGATCGGGCAGGTGCTCACCGAGCGCGCGCGCCGGCTGGCGGTGGAGCGGGCGCGAGCCCACGGCGTGGGGGTCGTCGGGGTGCGCAACTCCAACCACTTCGGCACGGCCATGTACTTCACCCGCCGCGCCGCACAGGACGGGTGCGTCGCCGTCCTCACCACCAACGCGAGTCCGGCGATGGCGCCGTGGGGTGGACGGGAGAAGCGGCTGGGCACCAACCCCTGGTCGATCGCGGCGCCCGGCCCCGATGGCAGGGTGGTCGCCGTCGACATCGCCAACACGGCAGTGGCCCGGGGCAAGATCTACCTGGCGAAGAACCGGGGCGAACCCATCCCGGAGACCTGGGCCCTGACCGCGGACGGCGCGCCGACGACCGACCCGGCGGAGGGAGTGCTCGGCGTGATCCTGCCGATGGCCGGCCACAAGGGGTACGCGATCACGTTCCTCATGGACGTCCTCTCCGGTGCCCTCACCGGCAGCGCCGTCGGCACAGGAGTCCGCGGGCCGTACGAGGCCGATCGGCCCAGCGGCTGCGGCCACCTCTTCCTCGCGCTGGATCCCGATGCGTTCGGCGATCGCGCCGGCTACGAGGCCCGCGTGCGGCGACTCGTCGACGAGGTGAAGTCCGTTCCGCTCGCGCAGGGCTTCGACGAGGTCTTCTACCCCGGGGAGCTCGAGGACCGGGCCGAGGCGGCGAACCTCGCCGCCGGGGGCGTCGTCCTCGCCGAGCAGTCGCTGACCGACCTCCGTGCACTCGGAGCAGAGGCCGGGGTGCCGTTCCCCGGTGGGGAGGGCGCGTGACCACCGAGCCGCAGCCCGAGGAGGCCAGCAAGGCCGACCAGGTGCACCGGCGGCTGAGAGAGGAGATCGAGCTCGGCGAGCTGGCTCCGGGAACGCCGCTGTCGGAGCTCTCGCTGGTCGCGCGCACCGGCGCCTCGAGGACGCCGGTGCGCGAGGCCCTGCGCCGGCTGGCCGCCGAGGGCCTGGTGGACCTGGTGCCGCGGCAGGGCGCGCGGGTCTCCCGGGTGTCGGCCCGCAGCGTCCGCGACCTCTTCGAGTTCCGCACGCTGCTGGAGCCGGCGGCCGTGCGACAGGCCACGGAGGCCGCGGTCGCCGACCCGCAGCTGCACCGGGCCTTCGCCGAAATGCGCGAGAGCTTCGCACGGCTGCAGGCGCAGCAGCCGTCCCAGGCGCGGTCCCGGGCGTTCTACGACCTGGCCGACCGGTTCGACTGGGCGGTGATCGAGGCGACCCGCAACGAGCACCTGCGCCGCACGATCGCCGAGGTGCGGCCGCACACCGCCCGGCTGCGCAACCTCTCGCACATCGACCCCGCGCGGGTCGACGTGTCCGTCACCGAGCACCTCGTCATCTGCGACGCGCTCCTGGCCGGGGACGCCGACACGGCAGCGGCGGCGACCGCCGAGCACCTCGAGCTCAGCCTGCGGACGATCTTCCGCAACCTGGCCGCGGGCCCCGGCGACGCGCTCGACCTGCTCGGCTGAGGACCACCCTCCCCCACGCCTCGGGGAAGGACCCCGTCCTCCCCATCCTTCGCAAGCTCAGGGTGGGACCGGGACGGGGCCGGCGGGACCCGGGAGGGTGGCCGGCGGGAGCCTGCAGGACGGGGTCGCGCCGCTAGCGAGGGGCCTTGACCGCCAGCACCGGGCAGTGCGCGTCCAGCAGGATCCGCTGGGCCTGGCTGCCGGTGATCAGCTTCCCGGTGGGCGTGCGGCGGCGCATGCCGATGACGATCAGGCTGGCCTTGACCCGGTCGGCGGCGTCCACGACCTCGTCCGAGGCGTCGTGCCCGGCCACCCGCTGGTCGATCTCGTAGACCACCCCGGCGCCGTCGAGCTTGGCCCGCACCTGGTCCAGCGACCGCTCCGAGGCGAACCGGGGGTCGGCGAGGACGTCCCCGCGCGAGCTGTTGACGACGTGCAGCGGCTGGTCGCGCAGCCGGGCCTCGGAGATGGCGGCGTCGAGGGCGGCCTCGCCCTCGGGGGTGGGGACGTAGCCCACGACGATGGTCATGGCCGGAGCGTAAGCGGCGGCGGGATCCCGGCTGCGCTTGTGCCCCTAGCGGTCGTTGCGGTCGTTGCGTCCCCGCCGCCGCTCACCCGGGACGCTGCGGGGAGCGGAGGGTGAACCGCCGCTCCGGCCGCCCGGCGGTGCCGTAGCGCTGGCGGACGTCGGCCTCCTCCTGCGCGACCAGCTGCTCCAGGTAGCGGCGGGCACTGACCCGGGCCAGCCCGGTGCGCTCGCTGCACTCGGTGGCCGACAGCCCGTCCGCGTCCGCCGCGCCGAGCACCTCCCGCACCAGCTGCAGGGTCTCCGGCGCGATGCCCTTGGGGGTGGGAGGCGCGGTCCGGCCCCCGCCGCGCGCGCCGGCGAAGACCCGGTCGACGTCGGCCTGCCGCGCCTGGCCCAGCGCCGCCAGCTCCGCCCGCACCGCGGCGTACTCCCGCAGCCGGCTCTCGAAGGTCCGCCGGTCGAAGGGCTTCACCAGGTAGTGCAGGACGCCGCCGTGCAGCGCGCTGCGGATGCTCTCGACGTCCCGGGCCGCGCTGATGACGACGACGTCGACCGGCGCGCCGTCCGCCCGCAGCCGGCGGAGCACCTCCAGGCCGGTCATGTCCGGCAGGTAGACGTCGAGCAGCACCAGGTCCGGCCGCAGCCGCTGGACCGCGGCGAGCGCGTCGGCCCCGGTGGACGCCGTCCCCACCACCTCGAAGCCGTCGAGGGCCGCCACGAACCCGGCGTGCACCTTGGCGACCATGAAGTCGTCGTCGACGATGAGCGTCCGGATCACGCGTCCACCAGCGACGCGCCGACCGGGATGCGAGCGGTGAAGACCGAGCCGTCCGCCGAGCTGACCGTCACCTCGCCGCCCCGCCGGGTGCACACCAGCTGCACCAGGGACAGCCCGATGCCCCGCCCGGCGGGGACCGCTGCGCCATCGGTGGACCGGCCGCCCTTCGTGGAGACCCCGCGGCGGAAGACCTCGGCCTCCATGCCCCTGGGGACGCCGGGGCCGGAGTCGCGGACGACGACGTCGACCTCGTCGTCCACCAGGCCCAGGCCCACCTCGACCCAGCGCTCGGCGGCGCCCGAGGCGGCGTCCAGGGCGTTGTCCACCAGGTTGCCGACGACGGTGGTGACGTCCGTGCTCAGCTCCGGGCTCAGCACCGGCAGCGCGGAGTCCGGCGCGACGCGCAGGTCGACGCCGAGCTCGGCGGCCTGGCTGGCCTTGGCGATGAGCAGCGCGGCCAGCGCCGGGTCCCGCACGGCGTCGGTGACGGCGGCGCCGAACTCCGAGCGGCTGGAGCTGACCCGGTGCACGAAGCGCACCGCCTCCTCGGCCTCGCCCAGCTCGATCAGGCCCGCGATGGTGTGCAGCCGGTTGTCGAACTCGTGGGCCTGCGCGCGCAGGGTGTCGGTGACGTGCCGGGTGAGCTCCAGCTCGCGGTGCAGCTCGAGCAGCTCGGTGCGGTCGCGCAGCGTGGCCACCGACCCCAGCGGGCGGCCCCGGCTGGTCAGCGGCAGCCGGTTGACCACCAACACCCGCCCGGCGCTGCCCACGGCCCGGTCGCGCTCGACCCCGGTGGACAGCAGCGCGGCGCGCACCTCCTCGGCGACACCGAGCTCCTCCAGCGTGCGGCCGAGGGCGTCGCCGGGGATGCGCAGCAGCCGGATCGCCTCGTCGTTGACCAAGGTCACCCGGCCCCGCAGGTCCAGCCCGACCACGCCCTCGCGGATGCCGTGCAGCATCGCGTCGCGGTGCTCGGCCAGCCCCGCGATCTCGGCCGGTTCCAGGCCGAGTGTCTGCCGCTTCACCCGGCGGGCCACCAGCAGCGAGCCGCCGATGCCCAGCGCGCTGGCCAGCCCCAGGTAGGTGAGCAGGTTGGGCGCGGCCGCCTCCAGGCTCCCCAGGACCCCGGGGTAGCGCCGCTGCACCGCGACCAGGCCGAGCACGCGGTCCCCGCGCGCGGAGTAGACCGGCGCCATGGCGACCGCGGCGTGACCGCCGGGCACCTCGACGTCCCCCACCCACGACCGCCCCTCCAGCACGCGGCTGGCGCCGAGATCGAGCGGCCGGCCGAGCAGCTCGGGGTCGGCGCTGGCGAGGACGGTCCGGTCGGCCCCGGCGACGACGACGTCGGTGGACCCCGACGTGCTGCGGCTGTCCTCCGCGGCAGTGCGGACGTACTCGATACGGCCCAGCTCCACCGCCGTGCGGGTGGCGCTGCCGTTGGCCAGCGTCTCGGCGATCTCCAGCGCGCGGCGGCCCTCCACCTCCTCGGCGCGCTGCGTCGACTGCGCGACGGTGACGGCCGCGACGCCGACGAGGACGACGCAGACGATGACCACCTGCAGCGCGAGCAGCTGGCCGGCGAGCGACAGCCGCCGGGACACGGGCACTCCTGACTGGTCGGGGACGCGGCACGCCATCGGACCCGGGCCGGGCCCGTCGGCGCAACACGACGCCGTGCACACAACGACCACAACGTCCGATGCGCACGCAAGCGTGACATGCGCCACGCGCGTTGCGACGGTCCCTGCGAGCGGCGGACGTCCGCCGGACACACAGGAGGAACCCATGCGCACTGCTTCCCTGCGGAAGCTCACCGCCGGCACGGTCGCCGCCGGTCTGCTGCTGACCGGGTGCGGCACGACCGCCGAGGGCGGCGCCGCCTCCGGCGGTAGCACCGAGGGCCCGGTCACCGGCCTCCGGGTGCTGGTCCCGAACTCGCCCGGCAGCGGCTACGACACCACTGCCCGCGCCTGGGCCCAGGTCGCCGAGGAGGAGGGGTTGGCCGAGCAGATCGAGGTGTTCAACCTCGAGGGCGCCGGCGGCACCGTCGGCCTGCAGCGCCTGGTCAACGAGACCGGCAACGCCGACATGCTCATGCAGATGGGCCTGGGCGTGGTGGGCGCGCAGTACAGCAACCAGTCCGAGGCCACCCTCGACCAGACCACGCCGATCGCGCGGCTCATCGAGGAGGCCGAGGCCATCGTCGTACCGGCGGACTCGCCGTTCCAGACGATCGACGACCTGGTCGCCGGGTGGAAGGCCGACCCGGGCAACACTCCCGTCGGCGGCGCGTCCAACCCCGGCGGCCCGGACCACCTGACCCCGATGCTGCTGGCGCAGGAGGTCGGCGTGACGCCGACCGCGGTCAACTACGTCGCCTACGACGGCGGCGGCGAGCTGCTCGCCGGCATCCTCGGTGGCGACGTGGCCTTCGCCGCGACCGGCATCGGCGAGGTCACCGAGCCGGCCGCCTCCGGTGACGTCCGCATCCTCGCGGTCACCAGCGCGGAGCCGGTCGAGGGCGTCGACGCCCCGACGCTCACCGAGTCGGGCGTGGACCTGACCTTCACCAACTGGCGCGGCATCGTGGCGCCCCCGGGGATCTCCGCCGAGGAGGCCCAGCGGCACGTCGACCTGATCACCGGGGTCCACGACAGCGAGGCCTGGAAGCAGGTGCTGGAGGACCAGGGCTGGACCGACGCCTTCCTCGCCGGTGACGAGTTCGGCTCCTTCCTCGACGAGGAGAGCCAGCGGGTCCAGGGCGTGCTCAGCGAGCTGGGCCTGACGTGACCGCCGCCTCCTCAGGAGGCGCGACCCGGGAGCAGGGCCGCTCCGAGTTCGGCGTGGCCCTGTTCCTGGGGGCGCTCGGCCTCCTCGTCGTCGTCGCCGCACTCCTGCTGCCGGAGAGCCGGATCGCCCGCGGTCCGGTCGGTCCGGCCGCCGTCCCCGTGGTCGTGGGCGGTCTGCTCGTGGTCACCTCGGTGTTCCTGGCCATCGACGTCTGGCGCGGCGGCCGCGGGGAGCCCGAGGGCGGCGAGGACATCGAGCTCACCGGGGGCAGCGACTGGCGCACCGTCGCGATGCTCGCCGCGGCGTTCCTGGCGAACGCCCTGCTGATCGAGCCGCTCGGTTGGGTCTTCTCGGGCGCGATCCTCTTCTGGGGCAGCGCCTTCGCGCTCGGCAGCCGGCACTACGTGCGCGACGCGGTGATCGCCGTCGCGCTGTCCATCGGCAGCTTCTACCTGTTCGCCCTGGGGCTCGGCATCGTCCTGCCCCCGGGCATCCTGAGGGGGATCCTCTGATGGACGCGTTCGTCGAACTGGGGAGCGGCTTCGCCACCGCCCTGACGCCGACCAACCTCGCCTTCGCGCTGCTCGGGGTGCTGCTCGGCACCGCCATCGGTGTGCTGCCGGGCATCGGACCGGCCATGACGGTCGCGCTGCTGCTGCCGCTGACCCGCGGGCTGGACGTCACCACCGCGCTGATCATGTTCGCCGGCATCTACTACGGCGGCATGTACGGCGGGTCGACCACGTCGATCCTGCTCAACACCCCCGGCGAGAGCGCCTCGGTGGTCACCGCCATCGAGGGCAACAAGATGGCTCGCGGCGGCCGGGCCGCCCAGGCCCTGGCCACCGCTGCCATCGGCTCCTTCGTGGCCGGCACGATCGCCACGCTGCTGCTGGCCCTCGTCGCCCCGACCGTCGCCGACCTCGCCGTGCAGATCTCTCCCGCGGACATGTTCGCGGTCATGCTGCTGGCGTTCATCGCGGTGACCTCGGTGCTCGGCAGTTCCCGCGTGCGCGGCCTGGCCTCCCTGGGCCTGGGCCTGACCATCGGCCTCATCGGCATCGACGCCACCTCGGGCCAGCAGCGGCTCACCTTCGGCATCAGCGAACTCGCCGAGGGGATCGACGTCGTCGTCGTGGCGGTCGGCCTCTTCGCCGTCGGCGAGGCGCTCTGGACGGCGGCCCACCTGCGCCGCCGCCCGGTCGAGGTCATCCCCGTGGGCAACCCGCGGATGAGCCGGTCGGACTGGCGGAGGTCGTGGAAGCCGTGGCTGCGCGGCACCGCGATCGGCTTCCCGTTCGGCGCGATCCCCGCCGGTGGCGCCGAGGTGCCGACGTTCCTCTCCTACGTCTCCGAGAAGCGCTTGTCCAAGCACCCCGAGGAGTTCGGCAAGGGCGCCATCGAGGGCGTCGCCGGACCGGAGGCGACCAACAACGCCTCGGCGGCCGGCGGCCTGGTCCCGCTGCTCACCCTCGGCATCCCGACCACGGCGACCGCGGCGGTCATGCTCGCCGCGATCGAGAGCTACGGCATCCAGCCGGGGCCCCGGCTGTTCGACACCGAGCCGGCACTGGTGTGGGGCCTGATCGCCAGCCTGTTCATCGGCAACGCGGCGCTGCTGCTGCTGAACCTCCCGCTGGCGCCGCTCTGGGCCCGGCTGCTGCGCATCCCGCGCACGTACCTGTACGCGGGGATCCTCTTCTTCGCCAGCCTGGGGGCCTACGCCGCGAACGCGAACGTGTTCGACCTGTTCATGCTGCTGGTCATCGGCGCGCTGGGCTTCATGATGCGCCGCTACGGCCTGCCGCTGCTGCCGGCGATCATCGGGGTCATCCTCGGCCCGTTCGCCGAGGAGCAGCTCCGGACGGCGCTGCAGATCAGCAACGGCGAGCTCAGCGGGCTCGTCGACCCGGTGGCCGTGGTCGTCTACGGGATCGTGGCGCTCATCCTGCTGTTCCCGCTGGTCCGCCGGGTGCTGCCGAAGAAGGCGCACGTGCCGGTGCTGGACGAGGCGGTGCACGAGATCGAGGAGGCCCACCACCATCACGGGACGACCGAGGCGATCTCGGTCGAGGCCCGGGCGAAGCGGGGATCCGACCGGTCCCAGGACTCCGACAGCATCTGACGACGACGGCGAGGGGGGAGGGAGGCCGCGGCCTCCCACCCCCCTCGCCGTTCCGTGCTGACCGGAGCCCACCCGCACCGGGACGGAGGGCGACCGCCACACCCGGCCACCGCCGCTCCCCTTCCCCGCGCCGACGGAGGGGCCGACACTGCTCGCGCCCGCCGGTGTCGCCGGGCGTCGTTCTGGGTCGTCCGCCCGGCGACGCCGACGCGGTCCTCCACCTCTGCGGCCCTCCTGCAGGTGGAAGGACCCGGTCCTGCCCGGACGGGGCCGGGGGCAGGAGGGGCCTTCTCCTGCGAGGAGGCACCCATGACGATGCAGGCGGGCCCGGCGTCCTCCGCTTCGGCACACCCCAACGCGCAGCGGCTCCGGGATGCCTACGACGGTTTCTCCGGGGTGACCTCGGCCCCCTCGACGACCTCCTCGCCGAGGACGTCGAGTGGTACGAGGCCGGGCGCAACCAGCTCAGCGGGCTCCACCGCGGCCGCGACGCGGTGCAGCGGGTCGTGCAGCGGCTGGGCGAGCTGACCGGGGGCAGCCTCCGGCTCGACGTCCGCACCGTCCTCGCCGACGACACCCACGGCGTGGTCGTCATGCGGACCAGCGCCCGCCGCGAGGGCCGCTCCTTCGACGACGTGCTCGAGCTGCACGTCCACCGGTTCAGGGACGGCCGGGTCACCGAGTGGCACCAGGCGTTCGAGGACCAGTACGCGGTCGACGCCGTCCTGGGGTGAGGCGTCAGCCGGCGCCGGCGGGCAGTGCCGGGCCCTCGTCCTTGAGCACCACACCCGAGGCGCCGAGCTCGCGCGCCGCCCCGAGCAGCGCGGCCACGGTGTCGGCGGCCTGCGCGTAGGACAGCCCGTGCGGCGGGCGGACGTTGGAGACGCAGTTGCGCTCGGAGTCCGCCCGCCCCGGCCGCGGGGCCCAGGTCAGGTAGACGCCGAGCGAGTCCGCCGACGACAGCCCCGGCCGCTCGCCGATCAGCACGACGACGGCCCGGGCCCCCAGCGCCTCCCCCACCGCGTCGCCGAGCGCCACCCGTGCCTGGTGCGCCAGCACCAGCGGGGCGACCGACCAGCCGGGTAGCCGCTCGAGCAGCGCGGTCACCAGCCCGGCGGCGTGCTCGTGCACCGCCCGCGGGGAGAGCCCGTCGGCCAGGACCACCGCGAGGTCGGCGCCGCTGCGCGGCAGCTCGGTGCCGGCCGCGAGCTGCCGGCCGAGGTCGGGCCGCTGCAGGTAGGTGGCGCGGTCGGGCGCCGCCGAGTGCACCTCGAGCAGCTCGACGTCCGGCAGGGCGGCCCGGACGACCGCCGGGTCCAGCGGTTGGTGCACCGCGTCGCGCGCGGCGGCGTGGGCGGCGCGGAACTCCAGCTCCCGCGCGGTGGGCAGGGCGTCGCCGGCCCGGCCGAGCGCGACCCGGGCGCGGGTGGCCGCGCGGAGCACCGCCCACGGGTCGTCGCCGGGCGGCAGCGGCGCGTCGAGGGCCGAGCTCACGAGCCCTCCTCGCTGGCGCTCGTCGACCTCGTTCGCAGAGCTGCTGTACCTCTGCGTGACCTCGCGAGCTCGGTCACGACGACGCCGCCGCGAGGAGGGCCCGCGCGGCGGGCGCGTCCGCGGTCAGCTCGCGCACCCGGCCGGCGTCGTCGAGCAGGTCCATGCGGGCCAGCCACGCCTCGAACTCCGGCGCCGGCCGCAGCCCGAGCACCGAGCGGGTGGTGAGCACGTCGGAGAAGGCCAGCGACTGGTAGTGCAGCATCACGTCGTCCATCCCCGGCACGGCGATGAGGAACGTGCAGCCGGCGGCGCCGAGCAGGAGCATCAGCGAGTCCATGTCGTCCTCGTCGACCTCGGCGTGGTTCGTGTAGCAGACGTCCACGCCCATCGGCAGACCGAGCAGCTTGCCGCAGAAGTGGTCCTCCAGCCCGGCGCGCAGCACCTGCTTGCCGTCGTAGAGGTACTCCGGGCCGATGAACCCGACGACGGTGTTGACGATCAGCGGGTGGAAGTGCCGCGCGACGGCGTAGGCGCGGGCCTCCAGCGTCTGCTGGTCGACCGGCCGGCCGCCGATGCCGTGGTGCGCGTCGGCCGACAGCGCCGAGCCCTGACCGGTCTCGAAGTAGGTGACGTTCGAACCCACCGTGCCGCGGCCCAGCGCCAGCGCCCCGGCGCGGGCCTCGGCGAGCAGGTCGAGAGTGACGCCGAAGCCGCGGTTGGCCGGCTGGGTGCCGGCGACCGACTGGAACACCAGATCGACCGGCGCGCCCTGCTCGAGGGCCCGCAGCGTGGTGGTCACGTGCGCGAGCACGCAGGACTGGGTGGGGATGCCGTAGCGGCCGATCACCTCGTCCACCAGCTCCAGGAGCGCGACCGTGCGGGCCGGGGAGTCGGTGGCCGGGTTGATGCCGATGACGGCGTCCCCGCAGCCCTGCAGCAGCCCGTCGACGATGGACGCCGTCACGCCCAGCGGGTCGTCGGTCGGGTGGTTGGGCTGCAGCCGGGACGCCAGCCGGCCGGGCAGGCCCAGAGTGCTGCGCAGCCCGGTGACCACCCGGGTGCGCCGGCCGACGGCGACCAGGTCGGCGTTGCGCATCAGCTTCGACGTGGCCGCGACCATCTCCGGGGTCAGCCCGGGTGCCAGGTCGCTGATCGACGCCTCGTCCCCCGCGGCGGCCCAGGCCAGCAGCCGGTCGCGGAACTCCCCCACGGTGAGCGACGCGACCGGCGCGAAGGCGACCGGGTCGTGGGTGTCCAGGACCAGCCGGGTGACGTCGTCCTCGTCGTAGCCGACCACCTGCTCGTCGAGGAAGGTGGCCAGCGGGAGGTCGGCGAGCACCGTCTGCGCGGCGACCCGCTCGGCGGCCGACTCCGCAGCGCAGCCGGCGAGGACGTCGCCGGAGCGGGCCGGTGTCGCCTTCGCCATCAGCTCCACCAGCGTCGGGAACTCGTAGGTGTGCCCCCCGACGGTGCCCACGCGTCTCATCGCACGTCCTCCTCCGCGTCGGCCAGCAGCTCGAACTCCTCCTCGGGCGCCGAGGCCACCAGGTGGTGCCGGCTGTAGAGGGCGAAGTACGCGAGGAACGCCCCGTAGGCGGCGAGGGTCCACAGCGCGGCGGTGACGTCGACGAGGAAGGTCGCCACGACCGCGGCGGCAGCGAGCACCAGCGCCACCCCGGTGGTCGCCGTCCCGCCCGGCGTCCGGTAGGGGCGCGGCAGGTCCGGCTCCCGGCGGCGCAGCACGATGTGGCTGATCATCATCAGCACGTAGGACACCGTCGCACCGAAGACCGCCATGTTGAGCAGCATCGCGCCCTGGCCGGTCAGCGACAGCACGAAGCCGATGGCCCCGGGGACCAGCAGGGCCAGCATCGGCGCCTTGCGCGCGTTGGTCACCGACAGGGCCCGCGGCAGGTAGCCGGCGCGGGAGAGCGCGAAGGTCTGCCGCGAGTACGCGTAGATGATCGAGAAGAAGCTGGCGACCAGCCCGAAGAGGCCCGCGTAGTTGACCACCGTGGTCAGGCCCTCGGGTGCGCCGCCACCGGCCAGCGCGTCGACCGGCGGGTTGCCCGAGCCGGCGATCGCCGCCGACCCGGCCGCGCCCGGGGTGAACACCAGCATGAGGACGGCGAGGACGACGAGGACCGCCATCGCCGCGACGATCCCCCGCGGCATGGACCGCGCCGGGTCGCGGGCCTCCTCGGCGGCCAGCGGCACGCTTTCCACGGCGAGGAAGAACCATATGGCGAACGGGAAGGCCGCCCAGATGCCGATCAGCCCGTACGGCAGGAACGCCGAGGCGCCGGCGGCGTCGGTGGGTGCGATGTCGAGCAGCAGCGCGCCGTCGAACCGCGGGATCGCGCCGGCCAGGAACACCACCAGCCCGGCCAGCGCGACGACGGTGACGGCGAACATCGCCTTCAGCGCCTCACCGACGCCCAGCAGGTGGATGCCGACGAACAGCGCGTAGACGGCGAGGTAGACCCACCAGCCGTCGGTGATGCCGAACAGCCCGAGCGACTCGACGTAGGCGCCGATGAAGGTGGCGATGGCGGCCGGCGCGATCGCGTACTCGATGAGCACGGCGACGCCGGTGGCGTACCCGCCCCACGGGCCCAGGGCGCGGCGCGCGAAGGTGTAGCCGCCACCGGCGGTCGGCAGCGCGGAGCCGAGCTCGGCCAGGCCGAACACCATCGCGGTGTACATGACCGCCATGAGGACGACGGCGATCAGCAGCCCGCCGAAGCCGCCCTCGGCCAGGCCGAAGTTCCAGCCGGCGTAGTCGCCGGAGATGACGGCCGAGACGCCGAGACCGGCCAGCAGCAGCCAGCCCGCCGTCCCGGTGCGCAGCCGGCGTCTCTCGAGGTAGCCGGCCTCGACCCGCTCGGCCTCGACGCCCGCGTGCGCGGACCTCGGCGGGGTGGGGCGGGCGCTGGGATCGGCGGTCACGGGCGCCTCCGGGAGTCGGCCCGCCGGAGGCGGGGAGGGCCAGCGTGGTCCGGCGTCCGGCCCAGGTCAACGGGCCGCGACGGCGGCAATACCCTGTTCACGACACACCCGACCCCGGGGGCTGCCGCCTCCGCCGGCGTGCGGGATGATTCCGGCAGGGCACCACCGGATCGGGCACGACGCGGAGGGCGGGCAGCAGTGACGCCGGGACGGGACACGCGGTCGGACGACGGCGAGCTGCTCGCGCTGCTGGCAGCGGGGGGTGACCTGCGGTCCTTCCTGGGCGACCTGGTGCGCCTGGCCGTCCGGCAGGTCCCGCGCGCGGAGGCCTGCGGGCTGACCCTGGCCCGCGACGCCACCGGGGTGACCGTGGCGAGCACCGGGTCGCTGGCCCAGCGGGCCGACCAGCAGCAGTACCGGCAGGACACCGGCCCGTGCCTGGAGTCGATGCGCACCGGCACCGTCGTCCGCGTGGACGACATGGCCGCCGAGGAGCGCTGGACGCCCTATCCGGCGCAGGCCGCGGAGCTCGGCGTCCGGTCGTCGCTGTCACTGCCCCTGGTGGTCGAGGGGCGCAGCCGCGGTGCGCTGAACCTCTACGCCACCGAGCCGCGGGTGTTCGGCGCCGACGACGAGGCGACCGCGTACCGCTGGGCGGGGCAGGCCACCGGCGCGCTCGCGGTGGCACTGCGGATCGCCGACAGCGACCACCGCGCCGAGTCCCTGCTCAGCGGCCTGGACACCCGGGCCACCATCGGCCAGGCGATCGGCCTGCTCATGGCGCAGGAGCGGGTCACCGCCGAGCAGGCCTTCGACCTGCTGCGGATCGCCTCGCAGCGGCGCAACGTCAAGCTCCGCGACGTCGCCGCGGGCGTCGTCGCCGCGTTCGAGGAGGGCCTGGCCGACCGGCGCGAGCGGTGGTGACCTGGTGACCGCTCCGCGCCTCAGAGGCCGTGCCAGCGGCCGTCCTTGGCGTTGCGCTCCTGCCGCGGGGCGAACACGTTGCCCTCGGTGGGCGGTGCGCCGTCCCCGGCCAGGGCGAACACCCGGAACAGCGGCCCGACCAGCGCGTCGTAGGCCGCCGGGAGTAGCCGGAACCCGGCGATGACGACCGGGTTGGCGAAGCCGGACTGCACCAGCCGCCGTGGCCGGTCCAGCCGGGCCACCACCGCGCGCGCCACCCGCTCCGGCGAGTACACCGGGGGCGGCGGCCGGCCAGTGCTGCCGGCCCACGTCGCGCCCTGGTAGTAGATCGGGGTGTTCACCCCGCCGGGGGCGACGGCGGAGACGTGCACGCCGGGGGCGTCCCGGGTCTCCTGCTGCAGCGTGCGGACCAGACCCAGCTGCCCCCACTTGGCCGCCGCGTAGGTGCCCATGAGCGGCGCGGTCACCGAGGCCAGCAGCGAGCTGACGACGACGAGGTGACCGGCGCCCTGGCGGCGGAACACCGGTAGCGCGCTGCGGGCGACGTTCGCGGTGCCGTGCAGGGAGGTGTCGACGACGGCCTCGAAGGCCGCGCGGGGCACGTCCTCGATCCGGCCGTAGGCCATGGTCTGCGCCGAGTGGACGACGGCGTCCAGACGGCCGAGCCGCTCGACGGCGGTCTCGACCGCCCGCTGCACCGCATCGGCGTCGCTGACGTCTGCCGGGCAGACCAGGACGTCGACAGCGCCCTTCTCGCGTGCCTCGGCCGCGGTCTCCTCCAGCGCCTCGCGGCCGCGGGCGACGAGCACCAGCCGGGCGCCCCGGGCGGCGAGGGTGTGCACCGTGGCCCGGCCGATCCCGCTCGAGGCGCCGGTGACGAGGGCGGTCAGGGGGCGGGACGGCGCGGCGAGCGGCGGCATGCGGCTCCTCGGGCTCGGGAGAGGGATGGGCGCGGGGACGGGTCCCGGGCGCGTCAGTGGAGTGGCTCTACCCACCGCCCCTCCAGGTCATGCGAGGGGAGTCCGCCGTCGACCCTCCCGGGGTCACACGAGGGAGTCCGCCGTCGGCCCTCCCCGGGTCACGCGGGTAGGGGTCACGCGGGTAGGACGTCGTGCAGCCAGCCGGGGCCGGTGACCGGGACGCCGTCGGGCAGCCGGGCGCGCAGGCCGCGGTCGGCGGTGACCACCAGCTGCTCCCGGCCCTCCGCGGCCAGCCGGGCGGCGCACCCGGCCAGGGCGTCGTCGCCGCTCCCCTCGGCCCGCACCAGGGTCACGCCGTCCGGGGCCTCGACGCCGCGCGCGGCGCCCTCGACGACGGCGACCACCTCGTCGCAGACGACCGTGCCACCGCCGGGCGCGGGCAGCTCGCGGCCGGCCAGCGGGGCCAGCCGCCGCAGCAGCCGGGAGGTGGCGCCGGCGCGGTCGCGCCACCAGCCGTCGGGCCGGGAACCGACCACGTTCGCGGTGTCCACCAGCAGCACGACCACCGATCCCGCCCCTCTCCGGCGTGTCGTTTCCCCCGGCCCGCACCGGGCACTCCGCGGGCACGGCCGGCTCCGATCTTCCCCAGGAGGCCCCATGGCGCGCACCGACCACCCCCTGCGGGGAGCCGACGGGACGGCCACGGCCTCCCGGGAAGCCGTGGCCGTCCAGCAGTCGGAGTTCGGCGGCGTCAAGTGGGGAGCGGCCTTCTTCGGCTGGTTGTCGGCGACCGGCCTGGCCGTGCTGCTGCTCGCGCTGGTGTCGGCGGCCGACGTCACGCTGGGCCTGACCGAGGGGGCGTCGGCCGGGGAGGTGGGCCTCGGCGGGGCGGTGGCGCTGCTCGTCGTCCTGTTCCTGTCCCACCTCGCCGGCGGGTACGTGGCCGGGCGGATGGCGCGCTTCACCGGGATGCGGCAGGGCCTGGCCGTCTGGCTGGTCGGCCTGGTCGTCGTCCTACTGGTCTCCGGTGCCGCCGCCCTCCTCGGCAGCGAGTACAACGTGCTCGCCCGGCTGCAACTGCCGCGCATCCCGGTCGGGGAGGGCACCGCGACCACGGCCGGGCTGGTCACGCTCGCCGCCGCGGCGGCCGCGTCGCTGGTGGGCGCGCTGCTCGGCGGTGGGCTGGGCACCCGCTACCACCGCAGGGTCGACCGGGCCGGCTTCGGCGCCTGAGCACCCCCGGACCGTCGGCGGGCGCTCCTACGCTGCCGGTATGTGCCGCAACATCCGGCCGCTGGCCAACTTCGAGCCGCCCGTCACCGACGACGAGGTGCACGCCGCCGCGCTGCAGTACGTGCGCAAGATCAGCGGGACGGCGCGGCCCTCGCAGGCCAACGCGGAGGTCTTCGACCGCGCCGTCGCGGAGGTCGCCGAGGCCTCCGCCCGGCTGCTCGCGGCGCTGATCTCCAGCGCGCCGCCCAAGGACCGCGAGGAGGAGGCGGCCAAGGCTCGGCGGCGGGCGGCGCTGCGCTACGGCAGCTGAGAACGATCACGCGCGATCGAGTGTGGATCTCGGAGACGGGGTAGAGCGACTCCACTCACAGACATCCCAGGAGGAGCTCAGCAATGGCGCGTAACACCCTGTCCCGCTCGCTGCACGACCTCGGACTCTCCGCCTGGTTCGGCGGCACGCTGGCCAACGCCGTCGCGCTCAACGCCGCGGCCGGCGAGGCCGGCAGCGCCTCGGACACCGGCCGGGTGGCCAACGCCGGCTGGGACCGGTGGACGCCGGTCAACGCCGCGGCCATCGGCGCGCACCTGATCGGCAGCGTCGGCCAGCTGCGGGCCAACCGGCGGCGCGTGGCCAACCAGGAGGGCGTGGGCGGGATGAGCGCGCTCAAGACGGCGTTGACCGCGGCAGCGCTGGGTGTCACCGCCTACAGCCGCGCACTGGGCAGGGTCGTCTCCGACGCCGGGGCCACGCCGTCCCGCTCGGGCACCAAGCCCAGCAAGCGGGCCAAGGCCGAGGTCGCCGCCGCGCAGGCCAAGCTCGACCAGCTGCAGTGGGTGATCCCGGCCCTGACCGGCGCCCTCGTGGTGGTCAGCTCCTACGCCGGTGAGCAGCAGCGGCCCAGCGAGGTCGCGCGCGGCATCGCCACGCGCTGACCGCACCCAGCAGCACCCCGGAGCCCGACCAGGAGTCCTGGTGACCCGCACCCTCGACGCCCGCGACCAGACGCACGCCCGCGGCGGCGCGACCCGCTGTCCCGACTGCACGGACGGGCTGGGCCAGCCGCGTCCGGTCGAGCCCGGTTCGTGGCGGGACCGCGTCCGGAGCAAGCCCGGACTGGCCACCGCCTACCGGGTCGCGGTGTTCTTCGCCGGGTTGCTGTTCGTCCTGCTCGGCCTGGCGCTGACCGTGCTGCCCGGGCCGCTCACCATCCCGCCGATCCTCATCGGCCTGTGGGTGTGGTCGACTGAGTTCGAGTGGGCCCGGCGGTTCTTCGTGGCGTTCCGCCGCAAGGCCCGCGACACCTGGGCGCACGCCAAGCAGCACCCGGTGAGCTCGGCGGCGGTGACGATCGGCGGCCTGGTCGCGGCCGGCGTCGTCTTCTGGGCCGTGGGTCACTACCACCTGGTGGACCGCGCCATGGCAGCCGTCACGGGCTGATCGCGCACGCACGAGGCCCGGTGGACCGGATCGGTCCACCGGGCCTCGTCGTGTCTCAGCTCCGTCCGACCTCGCCGGGGTCCGGGGTGCGGAACGGCGGGTCGTCGTCCGGCCCGTCCCCGGTCGTCCCGTGCGCGTCGGCGTCCTGGGTGTCGGCGTCCTGGGTGCCGGCGTCCTCCGGCCGGTCGGGCTCCTCGCCTCCGACACCGAAGCCGTCGGCGGTCGGCGGAGCGCCCGCACCGGGGTCGGCCGCGGGGATGCCGTCGTCCCCCCGGCCGAGGTTGGGCTCCATGGGCGTCCACATCGACACGTCGTCCTCCCGAGGCACCTCGCGTTGGGAGTGCACGTACCCAGCTCCGCCGCGTGGCACCATCCCGCCGACGGTGGACGGCAGGCGGACGGGAGGCGGCCAGGATGACCGGCGTGCGGAGTCCGCAGCGCAGCGGCGACTCGTCGGAGGAGAGCCGCAAGGAGCGGATCGACCGGGAGCTCATGGAGCTGCTCAACGAGCTGCGGGTGGCGCTGCCGGGCGTGCAGTTCCTCTTCGCGTTCCTGCTCGTGGTCCCGTTCCAGCAGCGGGGCGCCGAGCTCACCGACTTCCAGCGCGACGTCTACTTCGCGACGCTGCTCGCCGCCGCGGTGGCGACCGGGTTGCTCATCGCGCCGGCCGCGCAGCACCGGGTGCTGTTCCGGCAGCACGACAAGGAGGC
>DATIMX010000132.1:0-10425 GCA_035474935.1 Geodermatophilus sp.
AGAGGGGCGAGGTCCTTCTGCCTGCAGGGACCCGCCGTCCGGAGGGCTGGCGTCTCCCCGACCGGTGGTCCACGATCACTATCTGGTCTTGAGATGACGTATGAGACGTCTACCTGTCACGGCGGCTCGGGACCGGGCTCGCCGGGGCGGCGACGGGCGACCCCGGGACGCCGTTCCGGCAGGCAGTGACCAGCCGGTGAACGAGCGCGGAGGTGCACGGTGGGCAGCGGTACCGGGACGGCCAGGTGGGTCTACGACTTCAGCGTGGGCAACAAGGACCAGAAGGACCTGCTGGGCGGCAAGGGCGCCAACCTGGCCGAGATGACCAACCTCGGGCTGCCGGTGCCGCCCGGGTTCACCATCACCACCGACGCCTGCCGCTTCTACCTCGAGCACGGCAGCACCCCGCCGGAGCTGGCCGACCAGGTGACCGAGCACCTGACGGCGCTGGAGAAGGCGATGGGCAAGACCCTCGGCGACCCGACGGACCCGCTGCTGGTGTCCGTGCGCTCCGGCGCCGCCGCGTCGATGCCCGGGATGATGGAGACCGTCCTCAACGTCGGCCTCAACGACGAGTCGCTCCGCGGGCTGGCCGCCCAGTCCGGCAGCGAGCGCTTCGCCTGGGACTCCTACCGCCGGCTCATCCAGATGTTCGGCAAGACCGTCCTCGACATCGACGGCGAGCTGTTCGAGCACGCCCTCGACGAGGCCAAGCGCGAGCAGGGCACCGAGTCCGACCTGGACCTCGACGCCGAGCACCTCGAGGACGTCGTCGGCCGGTTCAAGGCCATCGTCCGCGAGCAGTGCGGCCGCGACTTCCCGCAGGACCCGCGCGAGCAGCTCGACCTGGCGATCAACGCCGTCTTCGACTCGTGGAACTCCGAGCGGGCCGTCCTCTACCGCCGCCGCGAGCGCATCCCCAGCGACGCCGGCACCGCGGTCAACGTCGTCGCCATGGTCTTCGGCAACCTGGGCATGGACTCCGGCACCGGCGTCGCCTTCACCCGCGACCCCGGCACCGGCGAGCAGGGTGTGTACGGCGACTACCTGCAGAACGCGCAGGGCGAGGACGTCGTTGCCGGCATCCGCAACACCGTGCCGCTGCCCGAGCTGGAGCGGATCGACGAGGGCGCCTACCGCGAGCTGCTGTCGACCATGAGCACCCTCGAGTCGCACTACCGCGACCTGTGCGACATCGAGTTCACCGTCGAGCGCAACAAGCTCTGGATGCTGCAGACCCGCGTCGGCAAGCGGACGGCGGCGGCCGCCTTCCGGATCGCCACCCAGCTGGTCGACGAGGGCCTCATCGACATGGACGAGGCGGTCCGGCGGGTCACCGGCGAGCAGCTGG
Source organism: Geodermatophilus sp. (assembly GCA_035474935.1). GTDB lineage: Bacteria > Actinomycetota > Actinomycetes > Mycobacteriales > Geodermatophilaceae > Geodermatophilus. Next base: position 1,352 of record DATIMX010000132.1, read on the forward strand.
GCCAGCTGATGTTCCCGCGGTTCGTCTCCGGCGGGGACGCCACCCAGCTCACCCAGGGCATGAACGCCTCGCCCGGCGCCGCCGTCGGCAGGGCGGTGTTCTCCTCGGAGGCCGCCGTGCAGTGGGCCGAGCGGGGCGAGAAGGTGGTCCTCGTCCGGCGGGAGACCAACCCCGACGACCTCTCCGGGATGATCGCCGCCGAGGGCGTGCTCACCAGCCGCGGCGGCAAGACCTCGCACGCCGCCGTCGTCGCCCGCGGCATGGGGAAGACCTGCGTCTGCGGCGCGGAGGAGCTGCAGGTCGACACGAAGAACCGCCGCTTCACCGCGCCCGGCGGGACGGTCGTCGAGGAGGGCGACGTCATCTCGATCGACGGCTCCACCGGCAGGGTGTGGCTGGGCGAGGTGCCGGTCGAGCCCTCCGCCGTCGTCCGCTACTTCGAGGGCGAGATCGACCCCGACTCCGCCGACGCAGACGACCTCGTGCGCAGCGTGCACCGGATCCTCGCCCACGCCGACGAGGTGCGGCGGCTGGACGTGCGCACCAACGCCGACACCCCCGAGGACTCCGCCCGCGCCCGGCGCTTCGGCGCCCGCGGCATCGGCCTGTGCCGGACCGAGCACATGTTCCTCGGCGACCGGCGGCAGCTGGTGGAGAAGCTGATCCTCGCCGAGGACGACGAGGGCAAGCAGACCGCCCTCGATGCGCTGGCGCCGCTGCAGAGGCAGGACTTCCTGGAGATCTTCGAGGCGATGGACGGGCTGCCGGTGACCGTGCGGCTGCTCGACCCGCCGCTGCACGAGTTCCTGCCCGACCTCACCGACCTCTCGGTGCGCGTCGCTGTCGCCGAGGCGCAGGGGCACCCGGACGAGGCCAACCTGCGGCTGCTGGCCGCCGTCCGCCGGCTGCACGAGCAGAACCCGATGCTCGGCCTGCGCGGCGTGCGGCTGGGCCTGGTGGTCAAGGGGCTGTTCGCCATGCAGGTGCGGGCGATCGCCGAGGCGGCCTGCGAGCGCAAGCGGGCCGGCGGCGACCCGCGACCGGAGATCATGATCCCGCTGGTCGGGGCGGTGCAGGAGCTGGAGGCGATCCGCGAGGAGTCCGAGCAGGTGCTCAGCCAGGTGTTCGAGGAGTGCGGCGTCGAGCTCGAGGTCCTCATCGGCACGATGATCGAGGTGCCCCGCGCGGCGCTCACCGCCGCCGAGATCGCCCGGTCGGCCGCGTTCTTCTCCTTCGGTACCAACGACCTCACCCAGATGACCTGGGGCTTCTCGCGGGACGACGTCGAGGCCGCGTTCTTCCACGCCTACCTGGACAAGGGCATCTTCGGCGTCTCGCCGTTCGAGTCGCTGGACCGGCCCGGCGTCGGCCGGCTCGTGGAGATTGCCGTCGAGGAGGGCCGGGCATCGCGGCCGGAGCTCAAGCTCGGCGTCTGCGGGGAGCACGGTGGCGACCCGGACTCGGTGCACTTCTTCCACGAGGTGGGGCTGGACTACGTGTCCTGCTCGCCGTTCCGCGTGCCGGTCGCCCGGCTCGAGGCCGGTCGCGCGGCGCTGGGGGCGGAGCGCGCCGGCTCCTGAAGCAGGACCCCAGCTCCGGCCTCCCCGCAGGGGCCCGCCGCGAGCCTGCGAGCGGTGGGGGGCGGGGAGGTCCTTTCTCTCGCAGGCTCGGCGCGGGCCCCTGCACCGGGGCCGGCTCGCGGAGGTGGTCCGGCACGCCTGTCGCACCGCCTCCGGACCGTCAGCCGCGCGTGGTACCCATGACGGATGGGCGTGCGCGCGGGGAGCCTGGTGGGCCGGGTCGTGGGCGCCCTCGTGCTCGCCGTCGTCCTGCTGGTCGTCTCCACCGCGACGGCGATCTGGTGGACGGCGCGGCAGGACTCGAAGCCGCCCTCCGACGCGATCGTGGTGCTCGGCTCGGCGCAGTACAACGGCGTTCCGTCGTCCATCTTCGAGGCGCGGCTGGAGCACGCGCTGCAGCTCTACGAGGCCGGCGTCGCGCCGGTGGTGGTGACCGTCGGCGGCAAGGCCGACGGCGACCAGTTCACCGAGGCGGCGTCCGGGCGCGCCTACCTGGCCGAGGCCGGCGTCCCGGAGGACGCGCTGCTGGCCGTCGAGGAGGGCGTCGACACGCTCGAGAGCATGCGGGCCGTCGGCACCGCGTTCGACGAGCGCGGCTGGGACTCGGCGGTGCTGGTGACCGACCCGTGGCACGCGATGCGCGCCGAGCGGATGGCCGAGGACGCCGGCATCACCGCCGACAGCTCGCCGACCCGGCAGGGCCCGGCGGTGCAGACCCGCACCACGCAGGTCCGCGACATCCTCCGTGAGACGGCGGCCTACCTGCTCTACCGCGCGACCGGCGAGAGCATCGCCGGCGCCCCGGGGATCGGTTGAGGCGCGTGCTCGAGCTGGGCAGGGCCGCCGGCGCCGGCGTCGGGAAGGGCGTGCGGCCGGTGCTGCGCGACGGTGTCGTCGTCGCCACGCTGCGGGTCGCCCACTGGAAGGAGGCGGCCACGGCCGTCGTCGAGGACCGCGAGTGGGTGCTCGCGAAGGACGGGCGGGAGCTCGTCGGGCGGTGGCCGGCCGACCCGGCGGGGACGGCGCGGCTGCGCGCCCGCCGGAGGTCGTGGTGGCGCGGCACGTGGGACGTCGACCTCGAGGGGCTGGTGCTCCAGGCGGCGCGGGCGTCGTTCTGGCGCAGCAGCCTGCGCTACACCGACGGCGGCCGGCAGGTGGCCGTCGGCGGGAGCACGGGTGGCTGGTCCCCGCGGCAGACCCTGAGCGCCGACGTCCCGCTGCCCCTGCACGCCCAGGTCTTCCTGCTGTGGGTGCAGCTCGTGGTCGACCGGCGCGCGCAGGCTGCCGCTGCCTGAGCCGGCTGAGGCACGAGCGGGGGCCGGCCCATCCGGCCGGCTCCCGCTCGTCGGTCGTCAGCGCCTCACACGGGCACCTCGGCCCTGGGCGTCTCCTCCAGGCGCAGCTCGGGCGGCGCCACGCGCAGGCCACGGGTGAGCACCAGCAGCCAGACGACGCCGAGCCCCAGCCACGACAGGCCGAGCCACAGCGCGTGGCCGTCCAGCCGGGTCAGCAGCCACACGTTGACCGCGGCCCCGACCAGGGGGACGACGACGAACGTCAGCGGGTCGAGCGACTCGCCGGCCCGCCGCTGCCGCAGGAAGTGGGACAGCACGCAGACGTTGACCATCGTGAACGCGGTGAACGCGCCGAAGTTGATGAACGACGTCGAGGTCGACAGCGAGAACTCCAGGGCCAGCAGGCCGACCACGCCGCTGAGCGCCAGGTTCACCACCGGGGTGCGGAACCGCGGGTGCAGGTAGCCGAACACCCGCCGCGGCAGCACGCCGTCGCGGCCCATGGCGTACATCAGCCGGCTGACGCTGGACTGCGCGGCCAGCCCCGAGGCGATGCCGCCGATGACGACGCCGGCGACCAGCAGCGAGGCGAACAGGTCGCCGCCGATCCTGGTGGCGATGTCGAAGGCGGCCGAGGACTCGTCGGCGAAGGTGCCGCCCGGGTGCACCAGCTGGGTCACGTAGCCGACGACGATGAAGATGAGGCCGCCGGTCAGCGCGGTCAGCACGATCGCGCGGGGGATGGTCCGGGTCGGGTCGTGGGTCTCCTCGGTGAGCGTGGTGACCGCGTCGAAGCCGAGGAAGGAGTAGGCGGCGATCGCCGCGCCGGAGGCGATGCCACCGATCGTCGTCGCCGAGTTCCACAGCGGGGCCGTGGCCGAGCCGCCGTCCCCGTGCTGCAGGGAGAGCACGACGAACGCCACCAGGACGAGCATGGTGAAGGCCATCAGCAGGTAGTTGGCGACGTCGGCGAGCCGGACCCCGAGCACGTTGATCCCGGTGGTCACCAGGATCTGCCCGACCACCCAGATCCAGAACGGCACGGAGGGGAACTGGGCCTGTAGGAAGGACGCGCCGATGAGCCAGATGACCATCGGCAGGAAGAAGTAGTCGAGCAGGATCGCCCACCCGACCAGGAAGCCGGCCCGGGAGTCGACGAGCTTGCGCACGTACGTGTAGGCCGAGCCCGAGACCGGGAAGGTGCGGGCCATCTTCCCGTAGCTCAGGGCGGTGAACAGCATCGCGACCGTTGCGAGGACGTACGCCATCGGTGTCGTCCCGGCGCTGGCGGCGGCGACGATGCCGAAGGTCGTCAGCACGACCATCGGTGCCATGTAGGCCACGCCGAAGAGCACCACCGAGGGCAGGCGCAACTGGGGCACGAGGGAGGGGTGGGCAGGGGGCATGACTGGCTCCGGGGGATGAGTGGTCAGGTCCGGCCGCGCCGCCCGGTCGGACCGGTGCGGCGGGGGAGTCGAGGGGGTCAGGCGGAGGTGCTGCCGCGCCAGGTCGCGGGGTCGATCCGGCCGCCGTACATGGGCAGCGGCACAGGACCCTCGTCGTGGCCGTGCTGGTACTGGTCCCACACGCGGTTGAGTCCGGCGGTGCCGAAGCGGCGGACGGTCGTCACGGCGTCGAGGTCGATCACGTCGGTCAGGACGGAGGGCAGCTCGCTGACCGCCTCCACCCGGACACGACCCTCGGGGTCGACCAGCAGACTGCGGCCCAGGCCGGACGGCGTCCCGGCGTTGACGCTCGCCACGAACACCTGGTTGACGATCGCGTTGGCGCGCGCGATGACCGTCTCCTGGGCGCGGTCGACGGTCGGGGTCTTCACCAGGTTCAGCACCAGTTCGGCGCCCAGCCAGGCCAGCTGGCGGGTGTGCTCGGGGAACCAGGCGTCGTAGCAGACCGACAGCCCGACCCGGCCGTGGCCGGGCATCTCGAACACGACGAACTCGCGGCCGGAGCTGCAGGTCTCGTACGGCCGCCAGGGGAAGATCTTGCGGTATGCGGCGGCCCGCCGGCCCTCGGGGGAGTAGACGAGCGCGGTGTTGTACACACGCCCGTCCTCGCCCAGCTCGCTGACGCTGCCGGGGACCAGCCAGACCCCCAGGTCGCCCGCGAGCTGGGCGAGGAACTCGTGCCGGGGGCCGTCCAGCGGCTCGGCGGAGTCGGCGACCTGCTGCTCGGTCCGGCGGGGGTCGAGGTCGTCCCCGGCCAGGTGCAGCTCGGGGTAGACCAGCAGGCGCGACTGCGGGTACGTGCGGGCCACCTGCTCGACGTGCTCGGCGAAGCCCTTGAGGTCACCGGGCTCGCGGCCGGCCGCCTGGACGAGCGCGAGCGGGAGGGGTCGGGACATGTCGCTCCTCGGGGGTGGTGGTCCGGTCGCGTCCTCGCCGTCCCGGATTCCTTGAAGAAGAGTCAAGGAATAGTGTGACGGCTGTCAAGTCCCGGCCCGGCCGCTGGCAGGATCCGGGTGTGGCCCGCGTGAAGAACCAGACGCTCCGCCGCGCCGAGCTGATCGAGGCCGCCTCCCGCGCTCTGCTCGACCGCGGCGTGGCCGGGCTGCGGCTGAAGGACGTCGCCGAGCAGGCGGGGCTGACCCCCGGGTCGGTCCTCTACTACTACGCCGATGTGGAGGAGCTGCTGACCGAGGTCTTCGGGCAGGGCACCCGGCACTACTGCGACGGCCGCGAGGAGCGGGTGGCCCGCGCCGGCGGTGTCCGCGACCGGCTGCGCGTCTGCATCGCCTCGGGGGTCCCCTACCCCGGGGAGCCCGCCGGTGCCAGCCAGGTCCTCTACGAGCTGATGCCGGTTGTCGTCCGCCACGCCCGCGGTGCTGCGCTGTACGGCGAGTTCTTCGACCGCCAGGCCGCGCTCTACGAGGGCGTGCTGGCCGACGGCGCGCGCTCCGGCGAGCTCCGCCTGACCGGCGACGCGGCCGACCTCGCCCGCGGGTTCGTGGCCCTCGAGGACGGTTTCGGCATCCTCGTCCTCACCGGCGCGGAGACCCCGGAGAGCGTCGAGCGGCGTCTCCTGGAGTACGCGCGGGTGGTCGCGGGGCTGTAGCCCACCGGTCCGGCCTCGCCGCCCCGGCGGCCGCAGGTGGGGAACGGGTGCGCCGCCCGGGGAGTCCGCCGCTCCCGTCCTCCCGACAGTGGATGATCGGTGCGGGGCGCGCACGGGCGTCCCGGCAGCAGCACGACGGAGGGGGCTCATGGCCGGCCGGGGACGCATCCGAGCGGCGGACATCGCCCTGGTCCGCGAGCGGTCGCGGATCGACGAGGTCATCGGCGACCACCTGCAGCTCAAGCGGGCCGGCGGCGGCAGCCTCAAGGGGCTCTGCCCGTTCCACGACGAGAAGTCGCCGTCCTTCCACGTCACGCCCAGCCGCGGGCTCTACCACTGCTTCGGCTGCGGCGTGGGCGGTGACGTCATCCGCTTCGTGCAGGAGATGGACCACCTGTCGTTCACCGAGGCGGTCGAGCTGCTGGCCGGGCGGGCCGGCGTCGAGCTGCACTACGAGGACGACGGCGGCCGGCCCACCGGCGCCCCGGACCGCTCGCAGGCCGGGCAGCGAGCCCGGCTGGTCGCGGCCAACACCGCGGCGGCGGCCTTCTACGCCGAGCAGCTGGGCAGCCCGGAGGCCGCGCCGGCCCGGCAGTTCCTCGCCGACCGCGGCTTCGACCGGCAGGTGGCGCTGGACTTCGGCTGCGGCTTCGCCCCCGGCGGCTGGGACACGCTGACCCGCCACCTGCGCGGCAACGGCTTCACGCAGCAGGAGCTGGTGACGGCCGGGCTGGCCAAGGAGTCCAGCCGCGGCACGCTCATCGACCGCTTCCACCGCCGGCTGGTCTGGCCGATCAAGGACATCACCGGCGACGTCATCGGTTTCGGCGCCCGCAAGCTGATGGACGACGACCAGGGCCCCAAGTACCTCAACACCCCGGAGACGCCGCTCTACAAGAAGAGCAGCGTGCTCTACGGCATCGACCGGGCCAAGCGGGACATCGCCCGGCGGCACCAGGCCGTCGTCGTCGAGGGCTACACCGACGTCATGGCCTGCCACCTGGCCGGCGTCACCACCGCCGTCGCCTCCTGCGGGACCGCCTTCGGGCCCGAGCACATCGGCGTGCTGCGCCGGCTGCTCATGGACCAGGACGAGTTCCGCGGCGAGGTGATCTACACCTTCGACGGCGACGCCGCCGGGCAGGCCGCGGCGATGAAGACGTTCGCCGAGGACCAGCGCTTCGTCGGTCAGACCTTCGTCGCCGTGGAGCCCGACGGCCGCGACCCGTGCGAGTTGCGGCAGGCGCACGGCGACGCCGCCGTCCGTGACCTGGTGGGCCGCCGGACGCCGCTGATCGCGTTCGTCCTGAAGACCACGCTGGCCGGCTACGACCTCGACACCGTCGAGGGCCGGGTTGCCGCGCTGGAGAAGACCGTGCCGCTGGTCGCGCAGATCAAGGACCACGCGCTGCGCCCGGCCTACGCCCGCCAGCTGGCCGGGATGATCGGCAACACCGACGAGGCCGAGGTCCAGGAGCGGGTCCGCCGGCTCACCGGGGACGGCGGCGGCCAGCCCGCGCGCGGCCGGCCGCGGACGCCCAGGAAGAGCCCGGACGACGTCGCGGTCGAGGTCGAGCGCGAGGCGCTGAAGGCCGCGCTGCAGGCGCCGGAGCTGGCCGGCCCGTCGTTCGACGCCATCCCGGTCGAGGCCTACACCGATCCCGACTACGCGGCCGTCGCCGCCGCGGTCGCACAGGCCGGGGGAGCGGCCGCCACCCGCGTCACCGGCCCCGCCTGGCTGGACGAGATCGCCGCCCACTGCACCCGGGAGAGCGCGACCGCGCTGCTGACCGCGCTTGCCGTCGAGCCGATGCGCTCGGTCGGCGAGGCCGACGCCGGCTACGTCAACGCGGTGCTGGCCCGGCTGGAGGAGATGCACACCGTCCGCCAGGTGGCCGCGCTCAAGGGCCGGCTGCAGCGGATGAACCCGGTCGAGGCCGGCGACGAGTACATGAAGGCATTCGGCCAGCTCATGGCGCTGGAGCAGCAGGCGATCTCGCTGCGCAAGCGCGCGATGGGTGGGCTGGGCGCGTGAACCTGCTCGACCGCGTGCGTCAGCGGTTCACCCGGCCGCCGGAACTCGTCCGCGCGGTGGTGCTGGCCTCGTCCGACCCCGATGAGCAGCTGCTGGCCTGGGGGACGCTCGTGCGCGACGAGGGCTGGCTGGTCGCGACGTCCCGCGGGCTGCGCCGGGTGCCGGCCGACCTGGCGCTGCCGCAGGCCGGCGAGGTCGGCGTCCTGCCGTGGCACGAGGTCGGCACCGCGCGGTGGACGGCCACCGGCGACGGCGGCGGTCGCTTCGAGGTGACGCCGCTGACGGAGGTCGAGCCCGGGGTGCAGGCGCGGCTGCCGGTGGAGCGGCACGCGCTGGCCGACGCGGGGGGCCTGCCGCCCGTCGTCCGCCGGCGGGTGGATCAGACGGTGGTCGCCAGCCGGCGCGCCCCGCTGCCCGGCGGGGGAGGGGTCGTGCTCGTCGCCCGGCGGCTGCCCGGTCAGGCGGAGCGGGAGTGGACCGTCGTCTTCGACGACGACTCCGACCGCAACGACCCCACCGCCCGCGAGGTCGCCCGGCAGCAGCTGGCCGAGGCGGTCGCGGCCGACCAGCCGGGCTGAAGCCGGCCGCGACCGGCCCCCTGCAGGTAGCAGGACCCCGTCCTCCCCAAACCCCTCGCGAGCTCGGGGCGGTGCCCTGGACGGGACCGGGTGGGGACAGGGGGCCTTGCTCAGAGCCCGCCGGAGGTGTCCGGCGGCGGCTGCGGCGTGTCCGACGCCGGCGTGGTGCCGGGGGCGGTGCGGGCCCGCGGGACCGAGCCGGGGCGGGACGCCGTCGAGCGGTCGCTGGAGCCGCCGAGGCCGACCCGGGCACGGGCCGAGTTGAGCACGCCGTCGGCTCGGGCCTGCGCCATGCCGGCCAGCCCCTGCAGCTGCGGGTTGTCCTTGGCCTGCTCCCACGCCCGGCTGATCTGCTCGTAGCGCTCCGTGCCTGCCTTCGCGCCGAGCACGTACCCGGCACCGAAGCCGACGAGGAAGGACAGCTTCGCCATGGAGAACCTCCAGGTGAGACGAGGGGGACCGGACGATCACGGTAGTCGCGTTCCGGTGTGGCGCGCGACGCAGAGGGCCCTGC
>DATIMX010000133.1:0-7094 GCA_035474935.1 Geodermatophilus sp.
GCTCTCCCCGGCCTGGCCGTGGAGCCACGCCGTGTCGGGGCGGCACCCGAGGACCCGGGCGCGGCCGCGGGTGCTCGTGACGGCGGCGAGCAGGCACGGATCCACCCACGAGATCGCCGACGCGCTGGCCCGCCGGCTGCAGGAGGCAGCCGGGGACCGGGGCTCACCGCGGCGGCTCTGCACGCGGAGAACCGCCCGGACCCGGCCTCGTTCGACGCCGTGGTCCTCGGGAGCGCCGTCTACCACGGCAGCTGGCTGGAACCGGCCCGGGACCTCGCCCACCGGCACGCCGCCGTCCTGCGGGCCGGCCGCTGTGGCTGTTCTCCAGCGGTCCCATCGGCGAGCCGCCGTACCCGCCGGACGAGCCGTACGACACCGCGACGCTGACCGGGCTGCTCGGCCCCCGTGGCCACCGTGTCTTCCCCGGGCGCCTGGAGCCGTCGCGGCTGAGTGCCCCGGAACGGGCCGGTGGTCACCGCGATGCGGGCACCGGTCGGCGACTTCCGCGACTGGGACGCCGTCCGGACCTGGGCGGCGGAGATCGCGATGGCACTCGCCGCCGTCCTCCCGACGCCGGAGGCGCCGCACTGATGCCGCAACGGCCTCACCGTCCCGGCGCCCGCGGCCGGCGGGGGCGCGCAGCACGGGCCCACTCGCCGTCGGGCAGGTGCCAGACGGCCGCCCCACCGGCCGGCCCGGGAGGTCGGCCCAGCGGTCCTCGGTGCGGAGTCGCGAGGCCGGCCCTCGTCATCGAGGAACACCTGCGCGCTCACGGTGCGCCCGGCATCGGTGACCGACACCCGGAAGCCGTCGTCGCCGGCCGGCTCCCACCCGGTCCGGGCGTCGAGCAGCACGGCCGGCGCCAGCAGCACCGCGTCGTTGAGCCAGGTCACCAGTTCCCCCGTGTCGAACTCCGGGCCGGAGCAGTCGGCGACGGTGACCAGGCCATCGGCCCAGGCCCGCGCACCGGTTCCCGCACCCTGTCCTCGGTGTGCGGTGCGCGGGTGGCCGTGCGTGTCAGCGGGGAGCCCCCGGCTCCCCGCTCACCAGCCGCCGGGACCCGTGCCCGCGCTCCTCAGCGTGGACAGCCGCCTGCGGTACTCCTCCTCGTCGATCTCGCCACGGGCGAACCGGTCGGCGAGCAGTCGCTCGGCCGTGTCCTGCCCGGCTGTACGCGCGGGCCCGGTGGGGCCGCCCACGGGGCCTCGGACGGCGCGGATCACCAGCCAGGCGACGAGTCCGAGCAACCCCAGGAGGAGGAGGCTGCCGAGCGTGGTGGCCACCCAGACCCAACCGCCCATGTGATCCCAGTCGTACCAGCCCATCATCCGGACCCACTCCCTCGGACACCCGCGCTCCGGGCAGCTCCCGGAGTCCCGGCGTGACCGATGCTCGGACACGGGACCCATCGGCGCGCCGGCCAGAGGTCCCCGTGGCGGGGACCTACGTCCCCGGAGGTCCCACCCCGGCAGTCGGACGGGACCGACCACGACGAACGGACCCATGTCCACAGCAGGGCGGCTGCGCTGAGAGGCCCAATGGCCTTGGTCACACGGCCGTTCGGCCGCGTCGCGGCCCGGCACGAGCGCGGATGGTCGGTGCACGGACACCGGACACCGGACGAGGGAGGACGACGTGGACCGGGTCGCGCAGTGGACGATCACCATCGACATCGACGAGCACGACGGCCACACCCGCGCGGTGGCCCGGCTGCACACCCGGGACACCGAGCGGATGGTGGGCGTCGGGCTCGCCCGCCTGGACCCGGCCGACCGGGACGTGCCCGAGATCGGCGACGAGATCGCCGTCGCACGGGCGCTCTCGGACCTGGGCCACCGGCTGCTCCAGGCCGCCACGGAGGACGTCGAGGCCTCCACCGGCGAGCAGGCCCACCTGCGGATGTGACGGCCGGCCGGGGCGACGGCGCCGACGGCACGCCAGCGTCCTGGGTGCCCAGGTCACGCAGGGACGGGGCCGGGCGCAGCCGTGGGCGCCGCATCCACCCGAGGTGCGGCCGCGGCCCCGACCCTCGCCGCGGCGACCGTCGGGGGCCCCGTGCGCCACCTCACCGGGCGTGCCCGACCCCTCCCGGGCGGCCGGTGTGCCGGGCCACCGATCGCCCGCGGGACCGAGCGACCAGGGCCCCCGACCTGCGTCGCCGGTGGCGACGCACCTGGACCGGGGAGGTGCCCACCTCCAGACTGGTGCGGCAGCCGACACCGACAGAGGGGGGCACGCCGGTGGAACTCGGCATCGACCTGGGCACCGCGAACACGGTGGTGAGCGACGTGCGGCGCGGCATCGTCTTCGACGAACCGACCGTCATGCTGCTGCACCCGGGCGGTGCCCGCCGGGAACGGGTGCTCGCCGTCGGCAGGGAGGCGGCCGATCTGCTCGGCCGGACGGCGTCGCGGTTCGTCCCGGTCCGGCCGTTCAACAACGGTGTGGTCACGGACCTGGAGACGGCCCGGTCGTACCTGCGCGTGGTCCTGCAGAAGGCGGGACGGCGGGCGTGGGACTTCCCCGTCCGCGCCGTGATCGGCGTGCCGACCGGCTCGACCGCGCTGGAGCACCGGGCGCTCCTCGAGGCCGCCGAGGAGGCGGGCATCCGCCCGGTGACCACCCTCGACGAGGCGGTCGCGGGCGCGGTCGGCTGCGGCATCGACCCGCTGGAGCGGCGCGTGCACCTGGTCGTCGACGCCGGAGGGGGCACGTCCGAGGCGGTGGCGTTCTGCTTCGGCGGGGTCATCGCCCACCGGACCAGCAAACTGGGCGGTGACGAGATGACGCTGGCCGTCGCCCGGCACCTCCGCGAGCAGCACCAGATGCACGTCGGCGAGCTCGAGACGGAGGACTTGAAGATCCGGTCCGGGACGGACGTGGACGGCCCGCTCGTCGTGCAGGGCCGGGACGCCGCGACCGGCCGGCCGCGACTGGCGACGGTGCAGGCGGCCGAGGTGGCCGAGGCCGTGCGGCCGGTCACCGAGGAGATCGTCCGGGCGCTCGCCCCCTGCCTGGACGACCTGCCCCCGCAGGCGCTCGCCGACGTGATGGCGGAGGGCGTGCTGGTGTTCGGCGGGTCCTCGCTGGCGCCCGGCTTCGACCAGGAGCTGGAGCGCGGTCTCGGTCTCCCGGTCAAGCTCGCCGAGGAACCCCTGACCTGCGTGGCCGAGGGCGCGGCACGGGCGCTGCGCAACCGCCGGTTGCTCGCGGCCTACGGTCGCAGCTGACCGGTCAGGGCGTCGCCACCGGCCCGGTGGCGAGGACGTCCGGCCGGTGCTCGAGGTAGTGGCGCAGGCTGTCGGCCACCACGGTCTTCGCGCTGCCCTCAGTCGCCTCCGCTCCCTGGACCAGCGCGGTCACCACGATCTCCGGGTCGTCGAACGGAGCCGCGGCGGTCATCCAGTAGTCGTACTCGTCGTCGCGCAGGCCGCCGTCCTGCGCCGTGCCGGACTTCCCGCCGACCGCCATGGGGAGGTCGGCGAGCCGGACCGCGGTGCCGCTCGTCACGGCCTGGCGCATCCCCTCGCGGACCGGCCCCAGCTCACCGGCGAAGGGCAGTGGCGTCGAGACCGGCGCGGGGAGCGCGGTGTAGGTGGCGTCGTCCGTCCCGATCGCCAGGCCCAGCCGTGGGGTGACCAGGTTCCCGGTGGCGACGGCGGCGGTCCACCGGGCGTTCTGCAGCGGGGTGACCTGCAGCTCGCCCTGACCGATGCCGAGGATGACGGTGGACCCGCCGTACCACGCGCCGCCCTTCTCCTGGACCGACTCCGGGGTACCGAGGTATCCGGCGGACTCGGCCGGGAGGTCGATCCCGGTGGGCTCTCCCACCCCGAGCGTATGGGCCGTGTCGATCAATGCGTCGGCGCCGAGCGCGACGGCGAGCTTGTAGAAGTAGACGTCGTTGGAGATGGCGATCGACTGCACCAGGTTCATCGGCCCCATCGGCTTCCAGTTGCCGAAGGTGTGCCCGCCGTAGGTGAAGTCGGCCCCGGTGGGGATGACCTGCCGGGGAGCGAAGACCGGATGGGCCTGGTTGGCCGCTGCCACGACGAGCTTGAACGTCGACCCGGGCGGCGCGACCGCTTGGGTCACGTGCTCGAGCATCGGTGACCCCGGTGCACTGCTCAGGGCCTGGAGCGCCGCGGCGTCGACCGGTGGTCCGTAGACGTTGCCGTCGAACGACGGGGCGCTCGCGATCGCCAGGACCTGCCCCGATCTGGGGTCCATCGCGACGGCGGCACCGATCTTGCCCTGCGGCCGGGGCTGCGCGAGCACCGCCGCAGCCAGGCTGGCGTCCATCTGGCGCTGCAGGCCCAGGTCGACCGAGAGCCGCAGGTCGGCACCGGGCACGGGTTCCTGCCGCTCGCCGAGCGCGACCGGCACGCCCGACGGGTCCACGTACAGGCACTGGCGCCCGTTCACCCCGCGCAGCACCGCGTCGTACTGCCGTTCCAGACCGGCACGGCCCACGACCTCGCCCAGCGGCAGGTCCGGCCAGCGTTCCTCGTCCTCGGGCGTGGCCACCCCCACGAAGCCGAGCACCGGGGCGAGAACCGTGCCCTGGGGGTAGGAGCGGCGTGGCTCCGGGACGACGAGCACGCCGGCGATCCCGGCCTCGGCGACCGCGTCACCGACGTCCCGGGGCACCTCGGCCACCGGCATCGACAGGGTGGTGCGCTCCGCCCCCTCCACCTCCCCGCGCAGGTCGTCCCGCGGCCGGCCGGTCAGGTCGGCCAGGCGGTCGACGTCGGCGGGGCGGGCGCGCAGCAGGGCGGGCACCACGAGGACCCGGTCCACCCCCGCGCCGGCGTCGGCCGCGTCCACGGCGAGCGGCGCGCCGTGCCGGTCGGTGATCGAGCCGCGGGGCGCGGGCAGCCGGATGCAGCGCGTCATCTGCTCCACGCCGACCAGCGCGAGGGCCTCGCCCTGGGTGCTCTGCAGCCGCCACCCGTAGACGCCGAACGACACCAGCAGCACCGAGAGGCCGAGGGCGGCCAGCCGGACCAGCCGCGGTCGCTGGTGGTGGCGCAGCGGCGCCCACAGCCGCCGCCGGGCGCCGTCCCGCCGGACGCCGAGGACGACGCCGATCGCGGCCAGGTGCACGACCAGCGCCGTGCCCCCGTAGCTGAGCAGGGGGAACGGGACGCCGGCCAGCGGCAGCAGCCCGAGGTTGGCCCCCACCGAGACGACGATCTCGACGCCCATGAGCAGCGCGAGTCCCCCGCCGACGAGCGCGCCGTGCGGGGTGCGGGACGTCCGGCTGGCCAGCGCGAGCCGCCAGACGAGGATGATCGCGGCGAGCACCGCGGCGGCGCCGGCGACCAGCCCCCACTGCCCGACCAGGCTGGCCAGGGCGAGGTCGGTGTCCCGCTCGGGCAGGTACTGCGCCCGCAGGCCGCGCAGCGGGTCGCCGGTGCGCCCGAACAGCCCGCCGGAGCCCACCGCGATGTGCGCCTGCCGCAGCGCCCAGCCCGAGCCGGTCGGGGACTCGTGCGCGCCGACCAGGAAGGAACCGAGGCGTTCGACCTGGTAGGGGCGCAGCAGGCTGATCAGGAGCGGCGCCGCGATCGCCGCCGCGGCGACCAGGGGCAGCAGGAACCGTGCCGGCACCCGCCCGATGACCAGCATCGCCCCGGCCAGGACGACGAGCAGCGTCGTGGTGCTGAGGTCCGGCTGGAGCAGGGTCAACCCGATGGGCACGACGGCGAGCAGCACGGCGAGCGAGAACCGCTGCCACGGCGGGCGGCCGGAGCCGAGGACGGCGGCGAGGACGAGGAGCATGCCGAGCTTGGCCAGCTCGGAGGGCTGGAACGTCAGGGAGCCGATCGCGATCCACCGGGTGGCACCGTTCGCGGACAGGCCGACCGTGAGGACGCCGACGAGGAGGACGACGGCCGCGCCGTAGGCGGCCCAGCCCAGGATCCCGAGGTAGCGCACGCGGACCCGCCAGAACGCCGCGAGGGCGACCACGCCGACGATGGCGATCACGGTCTGCCGGGCGGCGAGCTCGGTGGCGCCGACGAGGTGCAGGTTCACCAGGCCCAGGCCGACCAGTGCCAGCGCGGCCACCACCGCGAGCAGGTCGAACGCGCCGCTGCGGAGGGCCCGGCGCTGCTCCCGGGTCCGCCGCCGGCCCCTCGGCCCGTCGATCGGCAGCCCGTCCGGTCCTGAGATCGGCATGCGTCCTCCCTCCGGTCGGGTCACTGGGCCCCGGGATCGGGCCGGCACGACCCGACGAGGACCGGCCGGGAGGCCGCGGCCGCCGGCACGTCGGTCACGGCGAGGACCGCCACGGCCGGGGAGGACGGGAGCGGGAGCGTGCCGACGACAGCGGCCCGCGTCCCGCCGACCGGCACGGTCACCGTCCCGCCCGGCGCGGTCTCCGTGGCGCCCGTGCAGCGGTCGACGACCCGGTAGGACCAGGTCACCACCTGCGGCTCGGCGCCTGGCTCGAGCTCGACCAGCAGGCGCAGGCTGCAGGGCGCGTCCGGCGCGCACGCCGCCAGCGCGCGCAGGTCGACGCCGGTCACGGCCCCGTTCGCCGCGGGGGCGGGGGGCACGACCGGCAGGCCGTCGGGCTCGGCCGCGGTCGACGGCGCCGACCCGCTCCGCCCGGCGTCCAGCAGCAGGCCGATGTCGGTGGCGATGTCGTCGCGCAGCAGCACGACCTCCAGCACGACGACCCCGGCGAGCACCAGCACCGAGAGCAGCCACGCGCCGATCCGCCGTACGGGCGTCCGGCCGGCCCCGTCGCCGGCGGGCACGGCCGGGGCGGCGCCGCTCCGGGCCGGCGGGCCCCCGGGAGCACGGCTGCCGTTCGCCACCCCCACTGCCCCGCCGGCGGCCCGCACCAGCGCGCCCAGCTCGGCGCGCACGTCCACGCCGCGCGACTGCGTGCTCAGCTCGCGGAAGCCGGCCTCGGTCTCGGCGGCGGTGGGCCGCCCCGCGGGGATCGCCGTGGTCAGCGCCGACACCATCGGCGCCAGCGTCGGCAGCGTCGCGTTCAGCGCCCGGCCGCGGTCGGGTCCCTGCGCCCGCTGCCCGGTGGCCACGGCGGCGATCAGCGCGCCCAGCGCGAACATGTCCGCCTG
>DATIMX010000134.1:0-2372 GCA_035474935.1 Geodermatophilus sp.
GCGGCGACCGGGCCGATCGACCAGGAGACCGTGCGCGCCGCGTTCGCCGCCGTCCGCTCGCCCGGCCGGCTGGAGCGGGTGCGCACCAGCCCGACGGTGCTGGTCGACGCCGCGCACAACCCGGCCGGCATGGCCGCCACCGTCGAGGCGGTCCGGGAGTCCTTCGACTTCACCCGGCTGGTCGGCGTGGTGGGCGTGGTGCACGGCAAGGACGTCGAGGGGATGCTGCGCGAGCTGGAGACCGTCTGCGCCGAGCTGGTGGTCACCCAGAACGGCTCGCCGCGCGCGATGCCCGCCGACGAGCTGGGCGCGCTGGCCGTCGACGTCTTCGGCGCCGACCGGGTCAGCGTCTCGCCGCGGCTGCCCGAGGCCCTGACCGAGGCGATCGAGCTGGCCGAGGCCGGCCCGGACGACGCGCTGGGCGGCTCCGGCGTGCTGGTCACCGGCAGCGTGGTCACCGCGGGGGAGGCCCGCACGCTCATGGGCGGGACGCAGGCGTGACCGAGCTCGCGAGGTCACGGGTGGGCACAGCACGGCGCCGCACGGTGTCGACGAGCGCCAGCGAGGAGACACCGTGACGGCTGCGGACCCGGTGCGGGCGGCCCGCGCGCTGCGCGGTGCGGCGGCCGGCGTGCTGGTGCTCGAGGGCATCGCCGTCCTGTTCGTGCCGCGCGGCATCGCGCAGACCGAGGAGGGCCTCGGCGGCGTGCGGCTGACGCTGCTGCTGGTGCTGGCCGTCGTCCTCGTGCTCGCCAGCGGGGTGCAGCGCCGTCCCCAGGGCCTGGTGATCGCCACCGCGCTGCAGGTGCCGCTGCTGCTCACCGGCCTCATCAACAGCGTCATGTGGTTCGTCGGCGGCGTCTTCGTGCTCATCTGGCTGTACCTGCTGCAGGTGCGCAAGGAGCTGCTGGGCTCGCCGTTCGGGGAGCCGGCTGCCCGTTCGGACGACGACCCCGGCACCGGCCCCGCGTAGGCTCCGCGCTCGTGTCTGAAGCCACCCCCGCCCGCACCCTCGTCCTCGTCAAGCCCGACGGCGTCGCCCGTGGCCTGGTCGGCGAGGTGATCTCGCGCCTGGAGGCCAAGGGCCTGCGCCTGGTCGCCGCCGAGCTGCGCACGCTGACCCGGGACGTCGCGGAGGAGCACTACGGCGAGCACCGCGAGAAGCCGTTCTTCGGCCCGCTGGTCGACTTCATCACCGGCGGCCCGCTGCTCGCGCTCGTCGTCGAGGGCCCGCGGGCGGTCGAGGCGTTCCGCGCCCTGGCCGGCGCCACCGACCCGGTCAAGGCCGCGCCCGGCACCATCCGCGGCGACTACGGCCTCGAGGTGCAGAACAACATCGTCCACGGCTCGGACTCCGACGAGTCCGCCGCCCGCGAGATCGCGCTGTTCTTCCCGAAGCTGGGCTGAAGCCGTCGCCCCCCGCCACTCGCACGCTCGTGGCGGGACCCTGCAACAGGGCTGCTCTGCGCCCGCGGTGCGGCCGATGAGTCGGCCGCGCCCGCCCGGTCTGCACGGCATGACCGACGACGGTGACCGCATGGCCCTGCTCGAGCCGTTCGTGGGGGAGTGGCGGCTCGAGACGTCGCTGGCCCCACCGGACGGGGTACGGGCCCGGGCGGTGTTCGAGTGGGCGCTCGGCGGCCGCTTCCTCGTGGAGCGCTCGGAGGTCGACGTCCCGGAGGCGCCGGACGGCCTGTGCGTCGTCGCCGCGGCGCCCGAGGGGTACCTCCAGCACTACTTCGACTCCCGCGGGGTCGTGCGGCTGTACGCGATGACCTTCGACGGGCGGCTCTGGACCCTGCGCCGGGAGGAGGCCGACTTCAGCCCGCTGGAGTTCGCGCAGCGGTACACCGGCGAGTTCGCCGACGACGGTGGGACGATCCGCGGCCGCTGGGAGATCAAACACCCCGGCCAGGACTGGCAGACCGACTTCGACCTGTCCTACGTGCGGGTCGCCTGAGGAAGGACCCCCTTGCCCCCCACCACTCGGTGAAGGACCCCGTCCTCCCCACCCCTCGCAGGCTCGGGGCGGTGCCCGGGACGGGGCCGGGACCTGGCAAGGGGGGCCGCCCGTGCCGATCTCGCGGCTGCGGGGGCCGTCTACCCTGGACGGGTCATGAACGGTGAATCGCTGTACCCCCGTCTCGAACCGCTCCTCGCGCAGGTCCAGAAGCCGATCCAGTACGTCGGCGGCGAGCTGAACGCGCAGGTCAAGGCGTGGGACGACGTCGCCGTCCACTGGGCGCTGATGTACCCCGACGCCTACGAGGTCGGGCTGCCCAACCAGGGCCTGATGATCCTGTACGAGGTGCTCAACGAGCGGCCCGACGCCCTCGCCGAGCGCACCTACGCCGTCTGGCCCGACCTCGCCG
>DATIMX010000135.1:0-2798 GCA_035474935.1 Geodermatophilus sp.
CTGGTCACCGCCGTCCAGGAGGGCGTCAAGATCGTCGTCGTCCTGGTGCAGAACCACGGCTTCGCCTCGATCGGCGCGCTGTCCGAGCAGCTGGGGTCCCAGCGCTTCGGCACCCGCTACCGGTACCGCTCGGCGTCCGGCCGGCTCGACGGCGACGTGCTGCCGGTGGACCTCGCCGCCAACGCCGCCAGCCTCGGCGTCGACGTGCTGGTCGCCCAGGACGGGCCCAGCTTCGAGGCCGCGCTGCGCAAGGCCAAGGCCAGCGAGCGGACGACGGTCGTGCACGTCGAGACCGATCCCCTGGTCGACGCCCCCTCCAGCGAGTCCTGGTGGGACGTGCCGGTCAGCGAGGTCTCGACCCTGCAGAGCACCCAGGACGCCCGCGCCGTGTACGACCGCTGGAAGGCCGTCCAGCGGCCCGCCTACCTCGCGCCGTCCGAGCGCGGCACCTCCCCGTCCTGATCCGCCTCCACTCCGGAAGAGAGAAGAGATGACCGTGCAGAACGCCGCGGCTGCCGACCAGTCCAGCCGGGAGTCCAGCCGCAGCCGGATCAGGGTCGGATCGGCACCCGACTCCTGGGGCGTCTGGTTCCCCGACGACCCGGCCCAGGTGCCGTGGCAGCGGTTCCTCGACGAGGTCAGCGCCTGCGGCTACGAGTGGATCGAGCTGGGCCCCTACGGCTACCTGCCCACCGACCCGGCGCGGCTGTCCGACGAGCTGGCCGCGCGGGGCCTGCAGGTGTCGGCCGGCACCGTGTTCGAGCACCTGCACCGCCCCGACTCCTGGGACGCGGTGTGGAGCCAGGTCAGGGACGTCGCCGCGCTGACCCAGGCCATGGGCGGCACCCACGTGGTCGTCATCCCCGACACCTTCCGCGACCAGAAGACCGGCGCCGACGTCGAGTCCCGCGACCTCACCCCCGAGCAGTGGACGGCGAAGACGACCGGGGTGACCCGGCTCGGCAAGGCGGTGCAGGAGGAGTACGGCCTGTCGATCGCCTTCCACCCGCACGCGGAGACCCACGTGGGCTGGCAGCGCGACATCGAGCGGTTCCTGGCCGACACCGATCCGCAGTACGTGCCGCTGTGCCTGGACACCGGGCACGTCAGCTACTACCGCGGCGACAACCTCGAGCTGATCAACCGCTACCCCGAGCGCATCGGCTACCTGCACCTCAAGCAGGTCGACCCGGCCGTCATCGACCGCGTCCTGGCCGAGGACATCACCTGGGCGGCCGCGGTGCCGATGGGCGCGATGACCGAGCCGCCGAACGGTGTCCCGGCCTACCCGCCGCTGTTCGAGGCGATCGAGGCGCACGGGCTCGACGTCTTCGCGATCGTCGAGCACGACCTGTACCCCTGCCCGCCGGACGTGCCCCTCCCCATCGCCCAGCGCACCCACCGCTACATCGGCAGCTGCGGCTTCCCGTCGCTGCGGATCGGCCGCCCGAAGAACGCCCCGGAGGCACAGGCATGACCACCGCAGAGACCCGCGCCGGGGCGCTCCCTGACCTCGCCGACGTCCCCGCCCGCGACCTGCGGGTCGCCGTCCTGGGCGTCGGGATGATGGGCGCGGACCACGTCGCCCGCCTCTACAGCCGCATCTCCGGCGCGCAGGTGGTCGCGGTCAGCGACGCCTTTCCCGAGAAGGCCGAGCAGGTGGCCGCCACCGTGCCCGGCTGCCGGGTCATCGGCGATCCGCTGGCCGCGATCGCCGACGACGACGTCGACGCCGTGCTGATCGCCACCCCCGGCCAGTTCCACGAGGAGCAGGTGCTCGCCTGCATCGAGCGCGGCACATCGGTGCTGTGCGAGAAGCCGCTGACCATGGAGGCGGCCAGTTCCCTGGCCCTGGTGCGGGCCGAGGACGAGTACACCGCCCGCACCGGCCGCCGGCTGGTCCAGGTCGGCTTCATGCGCCGTTTCGACCCCGAGTACGCGGAGCTGAAGGCGCTGATCGACGCGGGCGGCCTCGGCGAGCCGCTGGTCGTGCACTGCGCGCACCGCAACGCCGCCGTCCCGCCGCACTTCACCAGCGAGATGATGGTCAACGACTCGGTGGTGCACGAGGTCGACGTCGCCCGGTTCCTCCTCGACGAGGAGATCTCCGCGGTCACCGTGCTGCGGCCGAAGGCGACCCGGCACGCGGTGGCCGGCCAGTCCGACCCGCTGCTGGTGCTCTTCGAGACCACCGGCGGTCGCGTGGTCGACGTCGAGTGCTTCGTCAGCACCGGCGTCGGCTACGAGGTGCGCACCGAGGTGGTCGGCGAGGACGGCAGCGCGATGATCGGCCTGGACGCCGGTCTGGTACGCACCTCCGGCGGGCAGGCGGGGGCGGCCCGGTCGACCGGCATCGCCCCGGACTTCCGGCAGCGCTTCGGCCGGGCCTACGACATCGAGCTCCAGCGCTGGGTCGACGCCGCCCGCCGCGGCCAGGTCGACGGCCCGGGCGCGTGGGACGGGTACGCCGCCCAGGCGGTGTGCGCCGCCGGTGTGGAGGCGCTGCGCTCCGGCCGGCGCACCGAGGTCCGGCTGGAGGCCCGGGGGGGCGTGCAGTCATGAGGATCGCCCTCGACCCGCAGATGCTGCGGACCACGCCGCTGCTGGAGCTGCCGGACGTCGTCGCCGGCATGGGCTACGAGTGGATCGAGCTCTCGCCCCGCGAGGACTTCATCCCGTTCTTCAAGCACCCGCGGGTGGACACCGCCACCGTCCGGGCGTTCCGGTCCAGGCTGGCCGACGCCGGTGTGGGCGTCACCTCGCTGCTGCCGGTCATGCGCTGGTCGGGCCCGGGCGAG
>DATIMX010000136.1:0-9028 GCA_035474935.1 Geodermatophilus sp.
GAGGTCGGGGTGGTCACCGGCACCGGTGACGGCACGCTCGACGTGGACTTCGCCTCCGGGCCGGTGACGGTGACCGGGTCGGCGATGAGCGACCTGCGGCACGGCTGGGCGATCACCGTGCACCGCGCGCAGGGCTCGGAGTGGCCCGGCGTGGTCGTCGTCCTGCCGCCGGAGGCCGGCGGCATGCTGTCGCGGCCGCTGGTCTACACCGCACTGACCCGCGCCCAGCGGCACCTGTCGGTCGTGCACGCCTCCGGGGCCGCGCTGGCGCGCGCCGTGAGCCAGGTCGACGTCCGGCCGCGGCGCACCCGGCTGGCGCAGCTGCTGGCCGATTAAGGACCCCCTGCCCCCCGCCACTCGCAGGCTCGCGGCGGGCCCCGTCCAGAGGCTCGCCGCGAGCTTGCGAGCGGTGAGGAGGACGGGGCCCTTGTACCTGCAGGGGGCCGATCAGCTCCGGCCTGCGGCGGGGGCGGCGCAGACGAGCTGACGGGTGGCGGCCTGCAGCTGGCCCGGGCAGGTCAGCGGCCGCGGGAACGGCACCCGCAGGTCCCGCCGGCCGGCCGGGCGCTCGATCCGCAGCCGGAACCCGAAGCGGTCCAGCCCGAGCGGGCGGACGACGTCCCGCGGCCCGAGGTCGCCGGCCGGGATGCGGCCGCGCAGCAGGTCGAGCACCTCCGGGTGGTCGCGGTCCAGGTGCTGCAGCACCCGCGCCTCGACCGCGGCCAGCGGGTCGGGACGGGCCTGCGCGAAGGCCTGCGGGCCGACCTCGGTGCAGCGCTCGCCCTCCCGCAGCACCACCTCCGCGACCTCGAGCCGCAGCAGCGTGGCGCCCTGGCCCACGTCGAGCAGCGGGCCCACCGGCCGGGTCTCGGCGAAGGCCAGCACCGCGGCGCGCCGGGCGGCCGGGTGCACGGGCGTGAGCCAGCCGGAGAGCCACAGCTGGGCGCGCAGCGGGTCCCGCAGCGGCACCGGCGCCCGGTCGCTGACCATCAGGACGGCGGTGAGGTCCTCGCGGCCGGCGAGCGCGGCGTCGACCTCCCCGCCGGTCGGCACCAGCACGTAGGTGGTGCCCGTGGTGGTCGTCGCGTGCGCCAGCGGGCGGCCGGCGTCCAGTCCGCGCACGCAGAGCGCAGCGGAGGTGCGGCTGCCGACGGTGCGGGCGCGCTCGGCGGCGTCGGCGCGGAGGACGGGCGCTGCGGGGCTCGACGTCACGGGGCTCCCTCGGGTCGGCGGCGAGTTAGGTGAGCCTAAACTGGCCGACCGGACGGCGGAAGCGCCCCGGCGCGCCACGGCGACACGCCGAGGGGTTACGGAATGGTCCGGTTCACGTGCCTTGTCCCCCACGCGCTCGGGGGTGTTGCATGGCGGTCCCGGGCGCCCGCCGGCTGCGCCCCCTGCCCTCTGGGAGCCGCCGTGATCGCCCGCCGTCGCGTGGCCGTCGTCAGCACGCTCACCGTCCTGGTCCTCGGGGCCGGGACATCGGTGGCGGCCGCCGGTGTGCCGGCCGCCGAACCGCTCCCCTCCGAGGTCCCCGCGCTGGCCTGGGCCGGGTGCGGGACCACGGCGGCGGCCACGGCGGCCGGTGTGGAGTGCGCGACCGCGGACCTGCCGATGGACCACGACGAGCCCGAGGGCGCTCGGGTGCAGATCGCCGTCGCACGAGTCCCCGCCACCGACCCGGCGAACCGCATCGGGTCGGTGTTCGTCAACCCGGGCGGCCCCGGTGGCGAGTTCATGACGTACCTGCAGAGGTCCGGCGCCGGCCTGTTCGCCGACCTCAACGCACGCTTCGACATCGTCGCCTTCGCCCCGCGCGGGGTCGCGCCGAGCACGCCGGCCGTCGACTGCGGGTTCTCGGCGACGGAGGGGTTCTTCTCGCAGCCCGCTCCCACGCCGTTCGACGTCGACCCGGCCGCACTGGTCGCCAGCGCCCAGGAGTACGTCGACGCGTGCGTGGCCAACAACGGGCAGGTCCTCGAGCACCTGTCGACCGCGAACGTCGCGCGCGACATGGACGCGCTGCGCGCCGCCGTCGGCGACGACCGGCTGACCTACCTCGGGTTCTCCTACGGCACGTTCCTCGGCGCCACCTACGCCGCCCTGTTCCCCGACCGGTACCGGGCCCTGGTGCTCGACGGCGCCGTCGACCCCGTGGAGTACCTCACCGACCCGGTGTCGTCGAGCACCGCGCAGGCCGCCGCCTTCGAGCGCGCCCTCGACCGGTTCGCCGAGGCGTGCGCCGTCGACCAACCCGCCTGCTCCGGCTTCGGCGGCCCCGACCCGCTGCTGGCCTACGACCGGCTGCTGGCGACCGCCGAGGCGGCCCCCATCCCGGCGCCGGGCTACCCCGAGGACCCGCGCCCGGTCACCGCGGACGAGATCCGCGGGGTGACGCTGACCCTGCTCTACGCCAAGCGACTGTGGGGACTGCTCGCCGCGGCGCTGGCCGCCGCGGAGGCCGGGGACGCCTCCGGGGTCCGGGCGCTGGCCGACCAGCTCCTGTACGCCGATCCCGCGTCCAACGACCGGTTCGTCGCCATCTCGGCCTCCGAGCAGCAGTGGCCGACCGACGTCGACGCCTACCTGGAGCGCGGTGCCGCGGAGTGGGCCGCCTTCCCGCACTTCTGGGGCAGCTTCGCCTACTCCGAGCTCCCGTGGGGGCTGTGGCCGGTGCAGGACGAGGACGCCTACTACGGGTCCTACGAGGTCCCCGAGACCTCGCCGGCTCCCCTGGTCATCGGAACCACGTACGACCCGGCGACGCCCTACGCGGGGTCGGTCGCGATGGTCGAGGCCCTGGGCAACGCCCGGCTGCTGACCATGGAGGGTGACGGGCACACCGCCTACGGCGGCAACTCCGCGTGCATCGACTCGGTGACCGACGCCTACCTGTTCGACCAGGCGCTGCCGGCCGCGGGCACCGTGTGCCAGCAGGAGGTGTCGGTCGTCGCTCCGGCCGACGTGCCGGTCGAGGCGTCGACGGCGACCCAGCGCCTGGCCATCCCGCTCGCCGGCTGAGGGAGGACCCCCTCCAGGGCCCCACCGGACGGAGAAGGACCCCCTGCCCCCACCCGTGGAAGGACCCTGTCCGCCCCACCCCTCGCAGGCTCGGGGCGGTTCCCGGGACGGGGCCGGCGGCGGGACCCCTGCAGGGGGCCGGCGATGCCCTGGGGGGCCGCACCGGACGGCACCGGCGGGCTCCGCGCCGCGGCCTACAGCGGGACGTCGTCGTCGTCGACGGGGACGTCGGCCTCCTGCTCGAGGACGTCGGCGGGGTCGGCCTCGCGGTCGCCGACCGGGCGCAGCGGGCTGCCGGCCTCGCCCGGGCGGGCGGCCAGCTGCTGCTCGAGGGCGTCGGCCTCGGGGACGCCCTCGCCCGGCGGGGTGGCGTCACCGGCGAGGGCGACGGCCGGCGGGTCGAGCGGGGCCTCCTGCTCGGCGCGGTCGGCGTCGGGCACGTCGTTGCCGGGAGCGGTCACGTCGTCCTCCGTGTCGTCGGGGATGGGGTCGGCCCCATCCTGCCGCCCGGCGGGTGGCCGGGCAGTCCGGGAGACGACGGTCACGTGACCGCGGCGCCTCCGGCGGGCACAATCGGCCAGATGGAGGCGGTCGCCGGGGATTACGAGTTCGCGCCGCTGCGGATCCCGCCGGGTACGTCCCGGTCCGCAGCGGCGACCATGCTGAGCCTGCAGGCGGACACCGGTGGCTGGGAACTGGCCCGGCTGCAGCTGCACGCCGACGGCACGCGCAAGGTCATCCTGCGCCGCCGGGCCCGGTTGTCCTACCTGCCCAAGCCGCACATCTAGCGCTGCCGGCGCCGTCGGCCCGCTGCGGTCGCCGACGCGGCGCGGGCGTGTCAGGGTCGGGGCTGGCTCGCCGCTGCCCGGGGCGGCCTGGGAGGACGGCATGCGAGACACCCTGACCGACCGGTTCCGCTTCCTGCGCGCCTTCCTGGCCAACCCCCGCCAGGTGGGCGCGGTCCTGCCGACCTCCCGCTGGGCGGTGCGGGACATGCTGGACCTGGCCGACCTCTCCCGCGCCGACCTGGTCGTCGAGCTGGGCGCGGGCACCGGGGTGCAGACCGGCGAGGTCCTCGCCCGGCTCCGCCCGAACGCCCGGCTGGTGGCGCTGGAGATCGACCCGGACCTGGCCAAGCTGCTCGAGGAGCGCTACGACGACCCCCGGCTGCAGGTGGTCTGCGACTCGGCGGAGAACCTCGACGTGCACCTGGGCGGCAAGCGGGCCGACGTGCTGGTCTCCGCGCTGCCCTACACCTCGTTCGAGGCGGGGCTGCGCCGTCGGGTGCTGGACCTGCTGCCGGTCGCGCTGGCACCCGGCGGCGTGCTGCTGGTGATCCAGTACTCGCCGCTGATCCTGCGCGAGCTGCGTCGTCGGTTTCCGTCGGTGCAGCAGAAGATCACGCCGTGGAACGTGCCTCCGGCGTTCCTGTACGCCTGCCGCACCGGCGCCACCTGACGCTCAGCGCATCGACGGCGGGCGCAGCGTCTCCGGGACGACGGCCGTCTCGCCGCCGGCGGTCTTCGCGCTGGGCACGCCCTTGAACCGGTAGGGCACGGTCCCCACGCCGGGCTGGACGACGTAGGCCGCGCCCGGCTCGCCCGAGGTCCAGGCCGCGACCATCGCGTCGGCCACCTCCTCGGCCGACAGCACCGGGAAGCCGGCCTGGGTGAACTGGTCGCGGATCCGGTCGATGATCGCGGTGTCGGCGAAACCCGGGCAGATCGCGGTGATCGTCGTCCCCTCGCGGGCCAGGCGCGGGGCCATCGACCGGACGAAGGCGATGGCGCCGCCCTTGGCGACGCTGTAGCCGGGGTCGGTGGCCATCGGCGAGAGGCCGGCCAGGGACGCCGTCACGACGATCGCGCCGCCGCCGGCCCGCTTGAGCGCCGGGCGGGCGGCCACCGCGCCGTAGACGACGCCGAACAGGTCGACGTCGACCACCCGCATGAACTCGTCGAGGTCCAGCTCGTCGTCGGACTTGGCCGCGGAGATGCCGGCGTTGAGGTAGGCGGCGTCGAGCCGGCCGTGCCGGGCCTCGATGCGCTCGACGAGCGCGGCGTTGGCCGCGCGGTCGGTGACGTCGAGGACCTCGAACTCCGCGCCCAGGTCGGCGGCGGTGGCGCGCGCCCGCTCGCTGTCGAGGTCGGCGAGGACGACGGTGACCTCCCGCTCCCCCAGCTTGGCGGCGAGGGCGCGGCCGAAGCCGCCGGTCCCTCCGGTGATCAGTGCGACGGATCCGGGACGAGGAGTGGGCGCGCTCACCCGGTCATCAGACCACGGCCGGTCGCGGGGCGAGCGCGGCCTCGACGGCCGCGGTCACGTGCAGCCGGGCCGAGGGCAGCAGCGGCACCGGGCTGTCGGCGGGGTCGAGCAGCAGCTCGAGCTCGGTGCAGCACAGCGCCACGGCGTCGGCGCCCCGCGCGGCCAGCCGGCGGACGACGGCGCGCAGGTCGGCGCGGGTGGCGTCGGAGAGCACGCCCCGGCACAGCTCGTCGAAGATGGCCGCGTCCACGCGGTCGACGTCGTCCTCCGGCGGCACCAGCACGCTGAGGCCGGCAGCCCCCAGCCGCTCGCGGAGGAACGACGCCCGCACGGTCCTGGCGCTGGTGTTCCGCTGCGCGCCGCGGCCTGAGCGGCGTCAGCAGGCGCGCAGGAACCGGTCGAGGACCCGGACGCCGAAGCGCAGCGACTCCACCGGCACCCGCTCGTCGATGCCGTGGAACAGCGAGGCGAAGTCCAGGTCCGGCGGCAGCCGCAGCGGGGAGAAGCCGAAGCAGCGAATGCCCAGCCGCTCGAAGCTCTTGGCGTCGGTGCCGCCGCTCATGGTGAACGGCACCGGGCGGGCGCCGTCGTCCTCGGCCTTGAGCGCGGCGACCATCGCGTCGACCAGCGGGCCGTCGAACGTCGTCTCCACGGCCTGGTCGTGCACCAGCCACTCGCGCTGCACGCCCTCGCCGATCAGGCTCGCCAGCTGCCGCTCGAACTCCTCCTCCTGCCCGTAGAGGAAGCGGCCGTCGACGGTGGCGCTGGCCGTGCCGGGGATGACGTTGGCCTTGTAGCCGGCGTCGAGCATCGTCGGGTTGACCGTGTTGCGCAGGGCCGCGCCGATCATCCGGCTGATGCTGCCGAGCCGGGCCAGGGCCTGCTCGGGCTCGTCGGGGTCGATCTCGACGCCGTAGGCGTCCTCGACCGCGGCGAGGAACTGGCGCATCGGCGGGGTCAGCGTGGTGGGCAGCCGGGCCGAGCCGAGCCGGGCGACGGCCGAGCAGAGCCGCGTGACGGCGTTGTCGTCGTGGACGAAGGAGCCGTGGCCGGGCCTCCCGCCCGCGGTCAGCCGCATCCAGGCCAGGCCCTTCTCCGCCGTCTGGACGAGGTAGAGGCGCAGGTCGTCGCGGACGGTGATGCTGAAGCCGCCGACCTCGCTGATCGCCTCGGTGCAGCCCTCGAAGAGGGCGGGGTGCTCCTCGACGAGGTAGCGGGCGCCGAGCCGGCCGCCGGCCTCCTCGTCGGCGACGAAGGCCAGGACGACGTCCCGCGGGGGCCGGACGCCGGTGCGGGCCCAGTCGCGCACGAGCGCGAGGGTCATCGCGTCCATGTCCTTCATGTCGACCGCGCCGCGGCCCCAGACGTAGCCGTCGCGCTCCTCGCCGGAGAACGGGTGCACGCTCCACTCGGCCGGGTCGGCGGGGACGACGTCCAGGTGACCGTGGACCAGCAGCGCCGGGCGGCTGCTGTCCTGGCCCTCGATGCGGGCGACCAGGCTGGCCCTCCCCCGCTCCGACTCGTGGATGACCGACGGGATGCCGACCTCGCCGAGCTTGCCGGCGACCCACTCGGCCGCCACCCGCTCGCCCTTGCCGGTGGCGGTGTCGCCGGTGTTGGTCGTGTCGATGCGGATGAGGTCGGACAGCAGCTCCGCAACCTCTCCCTGGGCCCGGTTCAGGTCGGTCTCTGCCACCCGCCGAGCGTAGGGCCGCGGATGTCGCTCCATCGGGTGAGGGAGGGCTGGACCCCCCTGCCGGACGTGCCGATGCCCGTGGCATGCGCACCAGAGGGGTCACGCGGACCCGCGACGCACGGGCCGCCGCCCGGAGCGCGCTGTTCATCCTCGGCGTCTGCTCCGCGGTCGTGACCGCCTTCACCGTCGTCCAGTTCTCCTCCGCCGGGACGACGACGGTCGTCTCCTGGATGGGCGTGGGCCTGCTCGCCGCCGCAGCGCTCATCTGCGCGCTGGTGCCCGCCGAGCGGCTGGACCGCACGGGCGCCTTCGCCGCGTTGCCGTTCGCCGGGGTGCTGCTGGCCTGGCTGCTGAACACGGTGACCCAGGACGCCTCGACCGCCGCGCAGGTCTTCCTCGCCTTCCCGGTGCTGTGGGCGGCGTCCCACCTGCGGCCGCTGGCCGTCGTGCTCGTGACCACGCTGGCGGTGACCGCCCTGGCCGTGACCCTGACGACGCTCCGGCCCCTGGCGGTGGCGGTGCCCGACCTCGTCTTCTTCGGGACCGTGCTGGTCGTGATGGCCGTGCTGCTGGTGCGCGCCCGTGAGGTGCAGGACCGGCTCGTGGCAGCGCTCGAACAGCAGGCGACGGTCGACGGCCTGACCGGCCTGGTGAACCGCCGGGTGTTCGACGCGGCGCTGGAGCGCTCCCTCACCCGGCCGTCCCACTCCGGCACCGCGCTGGTCCTGGTCGACGTGGACAGCTTCAAGACGATCAACGACACGTACGGCCACCCGGTCGGCGACGACGTCCTGGTGCACCTGGCGGGCATCCTGCGCAGCCACGTGCGGGCGGACGACGCCGTGCTCTCCCGGCTCGGCGGCGACGAGCTCGCCGTCCTGCTGCCCGGCTCCTCGGCCGACGTGGCCGCGCGGCGCGCCGAGGAGCTGCTGGAGGCGGTCCGCTCGACGCCGTTGCACCTGCCCGACGGCACCCTGCTGTCCCTGTCGGTCAGCCTCGGGGTGGCGCACGTGGCCGCCGGGTCGGACGACCTGCGGGCCCTCTACTCCACCGCCGACGGCGCACTGTACGAGGCGAAGCGGGCCGGCCGCGGACGCGTCGGCGTGGCCGCGGGCTGAGTGCGCCGCGCGGTCGGAGGGGGTGTCCCGGACCCCGACCTGGGTCGGGTAGTCTTGCTCCCGCACTCGTCCGGGTGGCGGAATGGCAGACGCGCTAGCTTGAGGTGCTAGTGCCCTTTATCGGGCGTGGGGGTTCAAGTCCCCCCTCGGACACAGCCTCACCCCGGTGTTCCTGCAGGTCAGGAGCCCGGGGTGTCTTGCTGTAGAGGCCGCTGAGGCCCTCGTGATACCCGCGTGATACTTCGCGCCTCGGATCAGCCCTCGAGCAGCACGGCGAAGCGGTCGGCCGTCTGGCGGCCCATGCCGGGGTGCACGTGCTGGTAGACGGTGAGCGTGATGGTGGCGCTGGCGTGGCCCAGACGCTCCGAGACCACCTTCACCGGCACCCCGTCGGCGAGCAGCAGGGTGGCGTGGGTGTGGCGGAGGTCGTGCAGCCGGATCACCGGCAGCCGCTCCTCCCCCCGCGCCTTGCGGGCCTGGGCGACCTGCCCGGTGAAGCGGCGGGAGAGCCGCTCGGGGTGCCAGTGCGTGCCGTCGAGGTTGCTGAGCATCAGCGCCGAGTCGCGCACGAGGTCCAGGGCCAGCCCTCCGCGGGCGGCCCGGTAGGCACGCAGCGCGGCCACGGTGCCCGCGTCCAGGTCGACCACCCGGGACCGGCCGGTCCTGGTCGGGCCCTCGACCAGGCGCTCGCCGACGCCCTTGGTGTTCACCACGCCGCCGCTCCGCCGTGAACACGTCACCCCCATGCAGGGTCGAAGGCGTACGGCATCCACCTCCTCCCGCTGCGCGTCCCACCACGTGAGAGGGCCGATCCGCTGCCGCACGCCCTCGGTCCGTCACGGCTGGGAACCACCCGGCGGCACGAGACCGGCCTCACTCCCTTGTCACGGTGCCGATCAGGGTGCCCTGCGCGGTGGCGACCCGGCGCACG
>DATIMX010000137.1:0-5012 GCA_035474935.1 Geodermatophilus sp.
TTGCCTGTGGTCGTCGTTATGCCGCGGTCGTTCCAGGTTCGCATGACGTCGCCGAGTGAGCCGCCGTCGAGGATGATTTGGCAACCGAGCCGGATGGCGTCGGCCTCGTCGGGGCGCACTACGGCGCCGCCCGGCTCGAAGCCGAAGGGCCGGAGCCCGGTGGCGTGGGGCTTCCCCGCCTCCCGCCGCTGGACGAAGGCGCGAGAGACGCGCTCGCCGATGCGCTCGGACTCCGCGGCATCCCCGGCGGCCATCCACCTGGCCATCATGCGGCCGTCGGCGGTAGTGAGGTTGACGTCGCCGGAGGTCACCGCGGCGAGCTTGACGCCGGTCTCCTCGACCAGCTGGATGACGTCTTCGAACTCCCGCGGGCGACGGGTCAGACGGCTCGTGGAGTAGTAGACGATCCCGTCGACCTCCCCGGCCCGGACAGCGGCCATGAGGGCGTCGTACGCCGGTCGCCGCTTCCGGCTCCGCGTAGACGCCGAGATGTCGTTGTCGATCCAGACGGGGTGGTCGGGGTGCAGCGTCCATCCGAGCCGCTCGGCGTGTGCCTTGCCGTCGGGGACTTGACGCTCGACGCCTGCTTTCTGCCCCTCGCGGTCGTCGGAGATGCGCGCGTAGATCGCTGCCCGCTGGGGCTTGTCGGCCATGTGTCCCCTACTCACAACAGGTCCGGGCGTCGCCACTCCTGGCCGAGTACGTGCTCCGCCAGGAAGGCGAGTACTGTCTCCCAAAATACACCGGCGTTGCCCGGGGTGAGCACCCAGTGGTTCTCGTCGGGGAAGTAGAGGAACCGGGACGGCACGCCACGTTTCTGCAGGTCGTACCAGAGTCGCAGCGCCTCGCCGATCGGCACCCGGTAGTCGCGGTCGCCGTGGATGACCAGCATCGGCGTGCGGATAGCGTCTGCGTAGCGGTGCGGCGAGTTCTGCTCGTAGCGCTTGGGCTCGCGCAGCGGGTCGCCCCACTCCCGCTCCCAGTAGTAGGCCGCGTCGGTGGTGCCGACGAACGAGTCCACGTCCCACAGGCTGGCGTGGGTGACGATCGCCCGGAAGCGGTCGGTCTGGGTGGCCACCCAGTTGGCCATGTAGCCACCGAAGGAGCCGCCCATCGCCGCGGTGCGCGTCTCGTCGACGTCGGGCCGCTGCTCGACGGCGTCGACGGCCGCCATGAGGTCGGTGTAGGGCGCCTCGCCCCACGCTCCCCAGCCGCGGCGGACGAAGCCCTGCCCGTAGCCCTGCGAGAGCGCCGGGTCGGGCAGCAGGACGGCGTAGCCGCGGGCGGCCATGACCCACGGGCACCAGCGCCAGGACCAGGAGTTCCAGCTCATCAGCGGCCCGCCGTGGATCCACAGCAGCAGCGGCGCGGGGTCCTCGGCCGACGCGCCCTCGGGCAGCACCAGCCAGGAGTGCACCGGCGTCCCGTCGGCGGCGGTGGCCTCGACCTCGTGCAGGCTGCCGGGCAGCGCGCCGAGCGTGCCGGGGTTGGGCAGCGGCTCGGGGTGCTGGCCGGTCGCCTGCGGGTCCAGCCGCACGGGCGCGGGCGGCTCGTCGTACGCCGAGCGCAGCGCGAACAGGGCGCTGCCGTCACGGGCCACCTGCAGGTCGCTGTAGGCGCCGTCGGTGGTCATCCGCACCGGCTCCCCGCCCTCGGCCGGCACCCGGAACAGCGCGTGCCGGCCGTCGTCGTCGGCCAGGAAGTACACCGTCGTACCGTCGGCGGCGAACTGCGGCGCGGAGGGCCAGCGGTCGAAGCCGGGCGTGAGCTCACGCGCCGCGCCGGTGGCCACGTCGACGTGCAGCAGCGTGTAGTCCGGCGGGTCGTCGTGGGTCGACGTCGACTCCCGCACGCAGACCACGGCGCTGCCGTCGGGGGAGAAGCGCGGCGCCGAGAGGTCGGCGAGCGGGTCGTCCACCAGGGCCCGGCTTCCGCCGGTCGCGGTCTCGACCAGGAGCAGCCGGTCGCGCCGGCCCGCGGGGCCGTCGGGCACCGTCTCCACGCGCACCAGCAGCCGGCCGTCGGGGGAGAGGTGCAGGTCGCCGCCGGCGCCGCTGGGCGGGACGGCGTCGGGGGTCAGGTCGCGCAGCTCGACCCGGGGGCGCTCGGCGCCGGCGTCGGGGTCGGCGGGCAGCGCGCCGGCCCAGAACACGTGCGGGGTGGCGGGGCCGAGGTCCGCGTCCCAGTGCCGCACCGGGTAGGCCTCGTGCAGGATCGCGGTGACCCCGGCCTCCTTGCGCCGCTTCCGGCGCTCGGCATCGGCCTCGGCGTCGGTCGCGCCGGGCATGGCCGAGGCGGTGACCACGACCTCGCCGGTGTCCGCGGCGACGCTGACGGCCCCGATCCCGCCCGGGTGGGTCAGCACCAGCCGGGCCTCACCGCCGTCGGCGGGCAGGCTCCACAGCGCCGGCTTCGGGTCCTCCCCGGCACCGGTCCCGGACCCCTTCTCGGCGTCGGGGTCGGGGCGGGCGGAGGTGAACAGCAGCGAGCCGTCGGGCGCCCACGCCGGTGCGGACTCGCCGGGCGCGCTGCGGGTGAGGCGGCGGGCGGGCCGCCGTCCCTCCGGGTCGACCTCCCACAGGGCGGACTGCCACGTGGTCCGCTCGGCGCCCAGGGCCTGCACCGCCACGGCGAGCCGGCGGCCGTCGGCGGAGAGGGCCAGCCCGGCGACGCGGGGGAGGGCGACGAAGGCGGCCAGGTCGGCGAAGGGGGAGGGCGTGGCAGGGGCGTCGGAGGGCTCGCTCACCCGGCCCACCGTAGGAGCCGGGTGAGCGTGGCCCCCGTGGAGGGGCCCGCCGCGAGCTCGCGAGTGGCGGGAGCGGCCCCGTCCAGGGCACCGCCCCGAGCCTGCGAGGGGTGGGGAGGACGGGGTCCGCTCTCAGAGGCGGGGAGCCGCCTCCGCCGGGGTGAGCTCCTCGTCGGGAGCGCTGACGAACACGTGCTGGGCCACGCCCATCGGCAGCACGTTGCCGTCGAGGCTGACCGAGCCGGCCGTCAGCTGGGCGACGGCGGTCATGCCCGGCCGCAGGCCCTTCGCGGCGAGCTCCCGCATGAGGGCACTGTCCTCCTGCAGGTTCTCACTGATCCGCTTGATCTCCACGCGGCGCCCCTCGGGGGTGGCCGTGGTCGACAGCAGCGTCAGGGAGTCGAGCACCGCGGAGGTCTCGCCACCGAGGGCGTCGAGGCCGGGGATGGGGTTGCCGAACGGCGACACCGTCGGGTTGCCGAGCAGGGTGAGCAGCTTGCGCTCGACGGCCTCGCTCATGACGTGCTCCCAGCGGCACGCCTCCTCGTGGACGTCGGCGTAGTCCAGCCCGATGACGTCGACCAGCAGGCACTCCGCGAGCCGGTGCTTGCGCATGACCGCGGTGGCCAGCTGGCGCCCGGACTCCGACAGCTGCAGGTGCCGGTCGCCCTCGACGGTCAGCAGGCCGTCGCGCTCCATCCGGGCGACCGTCTGGCTGACCGTCGGGCCGCTCTGGTGCAGCCGCTCGGCGATGCGGGCGCGGAGGGGGACGATCCCCTCCTCCTCCAGCTCGAAGATCGTCCGGAGGTACATCTCCGTGGTGTCGATGAGGTCGTTCACTGGTCTCCTCCGTGTCGTCCCTGATGGTACGGGGGGAGAGCGCGCGCACCCGCTCACGCGGCGGCACCGTCATCGGGACGGCGCCGCGGTGCCGACGGTAGCGTCGCTGGGGACATCGTCGTCGCCGTCGAGGGGTGTCCCGTGAGTGACTCGGTCTCGGTCGTCTGGGACGACGCGCTGCTCGGCTACACGCTGGGAGGGGACCACCCCATGCACCCGGTCCGGCTGGACCTCACGATGCGGCTGGCCGACGGCCTCGGCGTCCTGGCCACCGACCGGCTGCAGGTGCTGCGGCCCACGCCGGCCGACGTCGACCTGCTCACCCGGGTGCACGACCCGGCCTACCTGGACGCGGTGAAACGCGCGCCGTCCGACCCGGACGTCGGCCACGGGCTCGGCACGGCGGACAACCCGATCTTCGACGGGATGTACGACGCCGCGGCGCTGATCACCGGCGGCAGCGTGCTCGCCGCCCAGCAGGTGCACAGCGGCCGGGCGCAGCACGCGGTCAACATCTCCGGCGGCCTGCACCACGCGATGCGCGACCGCGCGTCGGGCTTCTGCGTCTTCAACGACGCCGCCGTGGCCATCACGTGGCTGCTGGATCAGGGGCACCAGCGCATCGCCTACGTCGACCTCGACGTCCACCACGGCGACGGCGTGCAGGCCGCCTTCTACGACGACCCGCGGGTGCTGACCGTGAGCATCCACCAGACGCCGCTCACCCTCTTCCCCGGCACCGGGTTCCCCGAGGAGACCGGCGACCCGGAGACGGCGCTGGGCAGCGCGGTCAACCTGGCGCTGCCCAACGGCACCGACGACTCGGGCTGGCTGCGGGCCTTCCACGCCGTCGTGCCCAGCGTGCTCAAGGCGTTCCGGCCGGAGATCCTGGTGACCCAGTGCGGCTGCGACGCCCACCACGAGGACCCGCTCGCCGATCTCGCACTGACCGTCGACGGGCAGCGGGCCAGCTACCGGGCCATGCACGACCTGGCCCACGAGATCTCCGACGGCCGCTGGATCGCCCTCGGCGGGGGCGGCTACGGCCTGGTGCGCTGCGTGCCGCGCGCGTGGACGCACCTCATCGCCGAGGCCGCCGGAGCCCGGCTCGACCCGGCCACCGAGATCCCCGAGTCGTGGCGGGAGGACGTGGTCCGCCGCAGGCTGCGCGCCCGTCCGCCGACGCACATGACGGAGGGCGGCTACACCGGCTTCGCGCAGTGGGACCCGTTCACCGAGTCCCGCGTCGACCGGGCCATCGCCCGCACCCGGACCGCCTCGTTCCCCTACTTCGGCCTGGACCCGGACGACCCCCGTGACTGAACAAGGACCCCCCTGCCCCCCACCACTCGCGAGCTCGCGGCGGGCCCCTGCAGAGGGGCCGCCTCCGGCGCGGGCGGAGGACGCCCCGCCGCCCCAGCCGCCG
>DATIMX010000138.1:0-2495 GCA_035474935.1 Geodermatophilus sp.
CCCTACCTCGCTCCGCAGTTCGCCCAGCGCCACGGCGAGCCGCTGCGCGCCTGGGCGGACCTCCCGGTGAAGCTCGCCGAGCACGGGTTCCACGTGGAACGGAGGCGCTACGGGTGGGCGTGGACCGAGGACGCCGACGCCCGCCGCACCGACCTCGCCCGGCTGCAGGGCTGGCTGGCCGACGGCGAGCCGCCCGCGACGCTGCACCGGCCGGCGCCGTGGGGGCCGGTGTCGGTCACCGGGACGCCGGTCGCTCTGACGCCGGCGGAGCAGGCCGCCTACGAGTCCGGGTGGCAGGAGTTCCGCGCCGAGATGCAGCTGGCCCGGAAGGCCCGCCAGACCGCGCGCGGGCGCGCCGCGCTGCTGCGCTTCCGGCAGAAGGCCGGGCTGATCCGCGCGCAGGCCACCGTCGACTGGATCAAGGCCCAGGTGGAGGCCGAGCGGCAGGTCGCGGTGTCGGTGGAGTTCGTCGAGACGGCGGCCGACCCGATCCGCGAGGCGCTGCTCGACTCGGGCATCGGCGTGGCCGCCATCTACGGCAGGGACCGGTTCGACGTCGAGGCCGAGCGGCTGCGGTTCCAGACGGGGAAGGCGCCGGTGTGCGTGTTCACCGTGACCGCCTCGATCAGCCTGCACGCGGGGGAGCTGCTGCCGTCGGGGCGCACGGCGTCGACCACGCCGCGGGTCGGGCTGTTCCACCAGCCGCGCTTCTCGGGCATCCAGGCCCGCCAGGTCACCGGCCGCACGCACCGCGACGGCCAGGTGTCCCCGTGGCGGGTGGCCTTCGCCGAGGACACCGTGGAGGAGCAGGTGGCCCGGGTGATGGTGGAGCGGCTGGCGGTCAGCGGCTCCACCGCCGGGGCGGACACCTCGGCGCTGCAGGAGATCGCCGAGCTGCTGGACGCCGACTGGCTGCCGCCGGTCGCGCTCACCGACGCCTGACGCCGCCTCCGGCGTCCGTTGATCATGGGGTTGTTGCCGGCCGACACGCCGCCGCCCGGTGCGTCATCGAGCGACGACCCCATGATCAACACCGGAGGGGGGGAAGAGTCGACCCGAGGGGAGGAGTCGACCCCCGGACGGCGACCTCAGCCGAGCGCCGCGACGATGCTGGCCACCCCGGCCAGCGCCGACAGCGTCAGCCCGGCCACCCGGAACCGGCGGACGTCGAGCAGGTGGAACAGCCGGCGGCCCACCGCGTGGCCGACGACCGCCGCGACCAGCAGCACCAGCACGACCTCCGGCCGGAAGGCCTGCGCGACCCGCCCCGACGCGGTGAGCACCGCGGCGCCGAGCAGGTTGAGGGCGAGGAACAGCGCCGCGAGGGTGTCGCGCATCTCCGCCGGGGGCACGTGCCGCCGCTCGAGCCAGAGCACCAGCGGCGGCCCGTTGGTGCTGGTCGTGGTGGTGAGGACGCCGGCGAGGAGTCCCACGCCGAGCGTGGCCCACCGGGACGGGCTCGGCTGGCCGGGGACCGGGCGCCGCAGGACCTGCAGCGCCACGGCCGCGAGCACGCCCACGCCCACCGCCAGCTGCAGCGCCGGCTTGCTGACCACGGCGAGCACCAGCACGCCGGCCAGGACCCCCGGGACGGCGGCGAGGACCACCACGCGGACGTCGGCCCACCGGATGACCGGCCGCGACCCGCGGCGCACCAGCAGCAGGAGCAGGGTCGTGGTCGTGGCCAGCACGATCAGCGTGGTCACCGCCTCGGTGGGGGCGAGCACGGCCACGAGAGCGGGTCCGGCGATGAGCGCCAGCCCGAACCCGGCGGCGGACTGCACGGTCGCGCCCACCAGGACGGCGAGGCA
Source organism: Geodermatophilus sp. (assembly GCA_035474935.1). Classification (GTDB taxonomy): domain Bacteria; phylum Actinomycetota; class Actinomycetes; order Mycobacteriales; family Geodermatophilaceae; genus Geodermatophilus. The sequence continues at coordinate 1,812 of DATIMX010000138.1, forward strand.
GGCGAGCAGCACGCCGGCCATCCTGTCGCAGGCCCCGGCTGCTGCTCCGCGCGGCGGGAGCACCACGGCGCAGCGGTGTTACGTTCGGAGGCGCACGTGGCACGGGGTGTCCCCGACCGGGGACTGAGAGCACACCCGTCGAACCTGCTCCAGTTCGCACTGGCGAAGGGATGTCACCGGCATGCCGGCCGTCGACCTGCGCGCCGCCCGCGCGGCGCTGCGCGCACGCACCCCTCTGGTGCACTGCCTGACCAACACCGTCGTCCAGACGATCACCGCCAACGCTCTGCTCGCCGCGGGCGCCGCCCCGGCGATGGTGGACGCCCCGGAGGAGGCCGGCGACTTCGCCGCCGTCGCCTCCGCCGTGCTGGTGAACGTGGGCACCGTGCACGCCCGCACCGCCGAGGCGATGCGGATCGCGGCCCGCGCCGCGGGCGGGGCCGGCACTCCCTGGGTGCTGGACCCGGTCGCCGTCGGCGGTCTCACCTTCCGCACCGACCTGGCCGCCGAGCTGGTCGCGCTGCGCCCCACGGTGGTGCGCGGCAACGCCTCGGAGGTGCTGGCGGTGGCCGGCGCCGGGTCCGGTGGGCGCGGCGTGGACAGCACGGCGGCGGCGGACGACGCCCTGGCGGCGGCCGAGCAGCTGGCCCGGCGCACCGGCGGGGTGGTCGCGGTCAGCGGGGA
>DATIMX010000139.1:0-4932 GCA_035474935.1 Geodermatophilus sp.
GGAGCAACAGATCAGGGATCCGGGGTGAAGACGTCCTCGATGTGACACTCGAACAGCGCGGCGATGCGGAAGGCGAGCGGCAGGCTCGGGTCGAACCGTCCCTTCTCCAGCGAGATCACCGTCTGTCGGGAGACCCCGAGCTCCTCCGCGAGCCGACCCTGCGACCAGCCGCGTGCCTGCCGCCGCTCGGCCAGGTCGTTGTGCACCCTCAGGCGGCCCGGCGGTGCAGCACCGTGAAGCGCACGGCGAGGTCGGCGAAGCCGAGGAGGGGCGCCGCGGCGGTGTGGCGGAGCACCATGACCGTCCTCCCGCGGACAAGTCAGCTTGACAGGTCGGGAGTCCACCAGCGGCGCACCACACGTGTCAAGCACCCTTGACCCTCGCCGTCGGCCGCCGCCAGGATGGCCGCCGTGACGCTGCCGACCGACCTGCCGGTGCTGGCCTTCCCCGACCAGGCCGCGCTGGAGGAGTGGCTGGACGCCGAGCACGCCACCGCGCCCGGGCTGTACGTGCGCCTGGCCAAGAAGGGGTCCGGCGTCCCCTCGGTGACCTACGCCGAGCTGGTGGAGTCGGCGCTCTGCTTCGGCTGGATCGACGGCAGGTCGCAGCGCCTGGACGAGACCTCCTACCTGCAGCGGATCACCCCGCGCCGGCCGCGCAGCGTCTGGTCGCAGAAGAACGTGGCCGCGGTGGAGGCGCTCATCGCCGCCGGCCGGATGCGCCCGGCCGGCCTGGCCGCGGTCGAGGCGGCGCAGGCCGACGGCCGCTGGGACCGCGCCTACGCCGGCCCGGCCACGATCACCGTCCCCGACGACCTCGCCGCCGCGCTGGCCGCCGAACCCGCCGCGCAGCAGGCGTTCGACGGCCTCGACGGCCGCAACCGCTACGCCGTCCTGCACCGGGTCGCCACGGCCGCCACACCGCAGACCCGCGCCCGCCGGATCGCCGCCCTCGTCACGATGCTCGCCGAGGGACGGCGTCCGTACTGACCTGCGGTCGCTCGTCCCAGAACCGCGCGTCGCGCCGGCGCCACAGCAGCATGAGGACGACGCCGACCGCCGTGATCGCCACCCCGATCACCAGCGGCGGCCCGAGCCCCAGCCAGGCCGCGCCGGTGTAGCTGTTCGCCGGGTCGGCGAGGTCGCGCACCGAGAGCACGAGCAGCCAGACCAGCATCCCGGCACCGGCCAGCGGCCCGACGCCGAGCAGCAGCAGGTCGCGCAGGCTGCGGGTGAGCCGCCGGCGGAAGTAGACGGCGCAGGCGATGCCGGTCATCGCGTAGTAGAGCGCGATGAGCAGGGACAGCGCGGTGATCGAGTCGAACAGCGCGTTCTCCGACAGCGCACTGACGCCGAGGTACCAGACCACCGCGATGCCGGCGACCCACCAGGTGGAGACGTCCGGCGTCCGGTGGCGCGGAGAGATCGACCCGAACCGGGCCGGCAGCGCCGCGCGCCGGGCCATCGACAGCCCGGTGCGGGACGCCGGGATGATCGTCGTCTGGGTGGAGGCGATCGCCGAGGTGGCGACGGCGAGCAGCACCACCCAGTCCCAGCCGCCGAGCACCCGCTCCGACAGCAGCGCGAACACCGCCTCCTCCTCGTCGGCGTTCTCGGCCAGCCAGCTCGTCCCGGCGAAGCAGACGACGGCGACCGCGACGCCGAGGTAGGTCAGCAGCAGGACGACGGTCGACAGCACGCCGGCCCGGCCGGCGGCGCCACCGCGGGTCTCCTCGGTCAGGTTGACCGCCGACTCCCACCCCCAGTACGCGAAGACGCCGAGCAGCAGACCCCCGGTCAGCGCCGCGCCGCCCGACCCGAACGGGTCCAGCCAGGACCACGCCGGCGTCAGCGCGCCGAACGGGCTGTCCCCGCGCAGGCCGCGCACCAGCGCCACGACGGCGAACACCGCCAGCGCGAGCGTCTGCGCGACGATCAGCCCGTTCTGCACCCGCGCGGACAGCTCGGTGCCCAGCACGCACAGCGCGGCCATGACCACGACGAGCACCACGGTCAGCCCCAGGACGACGGGGGTCGAGGACTCCCAGCCGTCCAGCCCGACCGCGAGCAGGGTGAACCGGACGCCGACCTCCGCGAGCGACCCCACCACCAGGACGCCGGTCATCGCGATCGCCCACCCGCCGATCCACCCGGCCCACGGGCCCATCGCCCGGGTGACCCAGGAGAACGTCGTCCCGCAGTCGGGGTCGGCCCGGTTCAGCGCGGCGAAGGCTGCCGCGATGAGCAGCATCGGCACGAACGAGGCGAGCAGGATCCCGGGGGCGTGCACGCCGACCAGCGCCACGATCGGCCCGATCACCGCGGCCAGCGAGTAGGCGGGCGAGGTCGCGGCGAGGCCGACGACGAGGGCGTCGCCGAAGCCGATCGCGTCGGGGCGCAGGGTGGGCGGGGACTCCGCGCGCGCGGTCACGGCGCGCGACGCTACGGGCGTCGCTGCCTGCGCTGCCGTTGGCCCCCCTGCAGCAGAAGGACCCTTCTGCCCCCCACCGCTCGCGGGCTCGCGGCGGGCCCCTGCAGGAGGGCCGTCGGCACGGAACCGCGCTAGGGGATCCCTCTTCAGAGGATGCGGCGCGCCCCGACGTAGTCGCCGATGTCCACGCTCGTCACGGCCACCGGCTGGCTGAAGGTGCGGGCGTGCACCATCTTCCCGTTCCCGACGTAGATGCCCACGTGGTAGACGGGTGAGCCGAAGAACACCAGGTCACCGGGCTGCAGGTCGCCGCGCGAGACGGCGGTGCCCATCCGCGACTGGGCGCGGCTGGAGTGCGGCAGGGAGACGCCGACGGCGGCGTAGGCGTAGCTGGTCAGACCCGAGCAGTCGAAGCCGTCGGGGCCGGTCCCGCCCCAGACGTAGGGGTCGCCGACCTGCGCGAGCGCGGCCTCGAGCACGGCGCCGACGTCACCGCTCGGCGCGGCGGCCACGACCGCGCCGACGTCGGCGGTCAGCGCCGGGCCGGCGACCGCGGTGCGGACGGCGGCCTGCTCGGCGGCCGAGAGGCTCGCGTAGTCGCTCTCGTACTGCTGCTGACGCGCCTGCACCTCGGCCCGCTGGCGCTGGAGCTCGGCGAGCGACGCGGTGGCCTGCGCGGCGGTGGCGTCGGCGTCGGTCCGGGCCTGCTCGGCGGCGCGCTGCGCGATGGACACCTCGGCCAGCAGACCCTCGGTGTGCGCGGCGATGAGGTCCAGCGTGGTCATCTGCTGGACGACGTCCGCCGCGGAGTCGGACGTCAGGAACGCGGCCATCCGGGACTGTGTCGTGCCGGCGCTCTGCGCGATGGCCGCCAGCTGCGGGCCGTAGCCGGCGAGCACGGCCTCGGCCTGGGACGCCCGCGCGGCGGCGTCGGCCGCGGCCTGCTGCTGCGCGGCCACGGTCAGCTCGGCCTCGTGGAGCTGCTCGTCGAGGGTGGCCAGCTGCTTGCTGGTCTCGGCGACCAGCCGCTGCGCCTCGTCCGCGGACGCCGGTGCGGCGCTCGCGGTCGCCGGGGTCAGCAGCACGGCGACGGTGGCCGTGGCGGCCAGGGCGGCGCGCGACCAGCGCCGGCTCGTCGTCCGGTTGCGGCCCATGTCCGGCCCCCTCTCGCCTCGCCCCGCCCCGGGAAGGAGGCGGCGTTCCATGCGCGTGAACACGCACGGTAAGGACACGACGTCAAGGGGTAGGGGACGGCGCGCGGGCCGCCGACCGGGGTGAGCACCTCAGTCGTCACAGCGGTACCGCGGGTCCCGTGCGACGCGGGAGGACCGGCTACCGGCGCCGGGGCGGAGCGGAGCCCGACGGAGTGCGGTCGGGCGCGAGGGGGACCAGCCGGTCGGCCACCGCGCCGGTCACGAAGGAGTAGACGGCCTTGCCGCCGATGTCGACGACCTGGTCGCGCCGCGACCACGTCCACGGTGGCGCGCCGACGCCGGTGGCGTTCTCCAGGGTCTGGTCGGTGGCCAGCCGGACCGAGGTGTGCCAGGCCGAGGCGCGCCAGCCGCGCAGACCGCTGGCCGACCACACGCCGCGCAGGGCGCCGACGAGCGCGCCGGTGCCCCAGTGCATGAGGTGGTTGCGCACGGGCGGGCGCGCGGACCCCGGCAGGCGGCGGCGGGTCGTCAGCGCGGTCAGGGTGCGCGCGGGCACGTACGAGTCCGGGCGGTGGGTCACCGACTGCTCGACCTTCTCGGCCAGCGTCATGGCCGCGGTGCCGGCCAGCCCGGCGAGGGCACCTCGGAGGGCAGCGCGTCCCAGCATGGGACGGCCCTACCCGGGCGGGTGCAGGAGAACCGCGACCCGGCCCCGCGAGTGCGGAGCCGGGCCTGGTGACGTACTGGAACGGCCACCCTCCAGGAGCCCGCAGGCCCGTTCAGAGACTCGCCGTGGCCCCGTCGCGGGTCCCGCCGGCCCCCTGCAGGGGCCCGCCGCGAGCCTGCGAGTGGCGGGGGCAGGGGGTCCTTCGACGAGGCGTGGGGGAAAGGGTGGCCCTTCTTCAGCCGGCGAGCGGCTCGGGGGCGTCGAGGCCGGTGACCATCTGCAGGTCGCGGACGATGGCGGAGAGCTCGACGGCGGTCCACGGCTCGCAGCAGTCGCAGCCGCCCTCGCGGTAGCTCACCAGGCCGAGCAGGCCCTGGGTCTGGTCCTCGGCGATCGCCAGGCTGCCGACGGAGGGGTGGCGGTGGCAGGCACAGGCCGCGGCACACAGGCCCAGGCCCCAGCCGGAGACGACGACGGCGCGCCCGTCGTCCCACACCCTGCCGATCTGGAAGACCGACGGCTTCTGAGTCCTGGTCACGGGACCCTCCCCCTCACCGGTCCGGCTGCGCCGGAGCCCGTCCGTTGGCGAGCGGAGAGCCTCGTTCCGCTCGGTGCACGTTTCGGCGTGCGCGCGGGGTGGTGAAGTCGAGTACTCCCCGATCCCGCGAGACAGAGCGTAGG
>DATIMX010000140.1:0-5084 GCA_035474935.1 Geodermatophilus sp.
GGTTGGCGGCGACGATCACGGCGCGGGCGCGCTCGACGTGCGCCCGGCGCAGGACGTCGGTGCGGCCGGCGTCGCCGACGATCCCGTGCAGCCCCACCGAGTTGGCCTCCTCGATCGCCCGGGGTTCGGGGTCGACGACGACGATCTGCTCCAGCGGGGTGCCGCTGGCCTGCAGGGAACGGATGGCGCTGCGGCCCTTGGTGCCGTAGCCGCACACGATGACGTGCTGGCGCACGCGGGACCTCCAGCGGCGAATGCGGAACTCCTCCCGGGAGCGCGTGGTGAGCGCCTCGAGGGTGGTCCCGATGAGGACGATGAGGAACAGCACGCGCAGGGGCGTGATGACGAGCAGGTTCACCAGACGGGCCTGCTCGGTGACCGGCGTGATGTCGCCGTACCCGGTGGTGGAGAGCGTGACCGTCGCGTAGTAGGCGGCGTCGAGCAGGGTGATCGCACCGAGGTCCTCGAGGTCCCGGTATCCCTTCCGGTCGAGGTAGACCAGCAGCACCGTGACCACGAAGACGACGACGGCGAAGACGATCCTCCGGGCGACCTGGCGGATCGGCGAGGGCTCGACGTGCGCGAGCTGCACGCCGGTGTGTTCGCTGCCCGTCCCGGTCTCGCTCGCCACCCGCCGGACGATAGTGAGCCCCCACCGTCCTGCCTGCACCGCCATACCCGTCCGGGTGAGCGGACGGGTACGGCAGCCGGGGCCGGTGGGGCTCAGTCCCCGGGGACGGCGGCCCGCTCCCGTGCGGCCAGCTCCCGCTTGAGCACCTTGCCGGCGGCCGACACCGGGATCGCGTCGATGAAGACGACGTCGCGCAGCCGCTTGTACGGCGTCACCCTGTCGTTGACCGCGGCCATCACCGACTCGGCGGTCAGTGCGGCGCCGTCCTCGTCGGCCTTGCGGACCACGTAGGCCACCGGCAGCTCCCCGGCCTCCTCGTCCGGCCGGCCCACCACCGCGGCGCCGGCCACCCCGGGCACGCCGAACAGCACCTCCTCCAGCTCGCGCGGGAAGACGTTGTAGCCCTTGTAGAGCAGCATGTCCTTGGTGCGGTCGACGATCGCCAGGTAGCCGTCCTCGTCGAGGACGCCGACGTCCCCGGTGTGGAACCAGCCGTCGGGGTCGATCGCCTCGGCGGTGGCCTCCGGCCGGCGCGCGTACCCGCGCATCACCTGCGGGCCGCGGATGCAGACCTCGCCGCGCTCGCCCGGCGGCAGCGGAGCACCGCCGCCGAGCGGCTGGATGCTGATCTCGGTGTCGAAGATCGGCACGCCCACCGTGCCGGGCTTGCGGGTGCCCGACCGGTACACCGGGTTGCCGGTGGCCTGCATCGTCACCTCGGTGAGCCCGTACCCCTCGCCGATGACGGCGTTGGGCAGCACCTGCTGCAGCCGCTCGATGAGCGTCACGGGCAGCGGTGCGGCTCCGGAGGAGACCCCGCGGACGCCGGACCAGTCGGCCTCCAGGAAACCCGGCACCTGCAGCAGCGCCACGAACACCGGCGGCGCCCCGCCGATCGAGGTCACCGCGTACCGGACGGCGTCCTCGACGTAGCGCACGGGGTCGAAGCGCATGTGGATCACCGTCATCGTCCCGGCCAGCACCATGCCGTTGAGGTAGCCGATCGCGCCCATGGCGTGGAACCACGGTGTGAGGTTGATCAGCCGCCCCTCGCCCAGCGCCGTCGGGTACTCGTCCCGCCCGAGCACCTGCCGCAGGGTCACGTCGCCGGCCTCGTCGAGCTCGGGCACCGACCCCGACGACCAGCAGGCCGACTGCAGCACGTTGGTGACGACGGCCCGGTGCGGCAGCTCGACGCCCTTGCTCACCCCCGTGGTGCCGCCGGTGTAGGCCAGGTGCGCCAGGTCCGCGGCCGGGTCGACGTCGGCGTCGAGGTGCCGGTCGCCGGGGTCGCCGGCGAGCAGGTCGGCGAGGTCGACGTCCCCGGGCTCGAGCTCCAGGCGGGCGCCGAGGTCGAGGGTGTGCGCCTCGCCGGTGACGACGACGGTCTCCACGGGCGTGGCCGCCAGCGCCGACCGCACCAACGGCAGCACCTGGTCCCAGGTCACCAGCACGCGCGCGCCGGCGTCGGTCAGCTGCGCGGCGAGGTCGGCGGCCGGCAGCAGCGGGTTGGTGGGGGAGAAGGTCGCCCCGGCCAGCAGCACCCCGTAGTAGACCGCCGGGTACTGGCGGCAGTTCGGGATGTGCACCGCGACGACGTCGCCGCGCCCGACGCCGTGGTCGGCCAGCCAGTTGGCGACGGCGTGCGCCCGGGCGCCCAGCTCGGAGTAGGTGAGCGGGACGTCGTGGTCGACGAACGCCGTCCGGTCGCCCCAGCGGCGCACCGCCGCCCGCAGGATCGAGCCGACCGGGACCGCGGGGTAGTCCAGCGACCGCGGCAGGCCGGGCGGCCAGCTGTGCGCCGTCGGGGTCGGTGCGTCCTGCGTGGCGGTCATGCGGGTCCTTCCTCTCCGGAGCCCCCAGCGTGGCGTACGTCACTAACGGTGTCGAGGGCGGACCGTGGGTGAGGATGGCGGGATGAGCGACCAGCGCAGGGCCCTCGTCCTCGGCGGCGGGGGCATCACCGGCATCGCCTGGGAGATCGGCGTGCTCGCCGGTCTGGCCGAGGCCGGCGTCGACCTCACCGGCGCCGACCTCGTGGTGGGCACGTCGGCCGGCTCGGTGGTCGGCGCGCAGCTCACCAGCGGTGCCGACCTGGAGGCGCTGTTCGCCCGCCAGCTCGAGCCGCCCACCGGCGAGCAGGCGGCCCGGATGACCCGCTCCGCGCTGCTCCGCTACGGCCTGGCGGCGCTGCGCAGCCGCCGGGACGACGTCGGGTTCCGCCGCCGGATCGGCGCGCTGGCGCTGGCCGCCGAGCGGGCCGGCCTGACCGCGACCGAGCAGGAGCGGCTCGACGTGATCGGCTCCCGCCTGGTCAGCCGCGAGTGGCCCGACCGCGACCTGCGCATCACCGCCGTCGACGCGCAGAGCGGGGAGTTCCGCGTCCTCGACCGCACTTCCGGCGTCCCGCTGCTGCAGGCCGTGGCGGCCAGCTGCGCCGTCCCCGGCGTGTACCCGCCGGTCACCATCGACGGCCGCCGCTACGTCGACGGCGGCATGCGCTCGGCGGCCAACGCCGACCTCGCCGAGGGCCACGACCGGGTCGTCGTGCTCGCGCCCATCCCGCGCGGCATGGGGCCGCTGGCCAGCGTCGACGCGCAGGTCACCGGGATGGTCGCGCGGGTCGCCGTCGTCTCCCCGGACGACGCCAGCCGCCGGGCGATCGGCCGCAACGTGCTCGACCCCGCCGCCCGCGCGGGCTCTGCGCGCGCCGGCCGGGTGCAGGCCGCCGACGTGGCAGCCGAGGTCACCGAGGTCTGGCAGGGCTGAGCCGGGCTCGGGGGAGCCGGGCCGGGGTCCACCCCGTGGCCGCGTGAGCGCTCACGTCGCGGCCACGTCGCCGGGCTGGGATCGTCCGGGCCGACGGCGAGGGTCGCCGTCCGAGCCCGGGGGAGAGAACCCATGCCACGTGCCCACCGCCGGACCGCGCTGCTCACCGCGTCCGTCCTCGCCGTCCCGCTGCTGCTGACCGGGCCGGCCACCGCCGCCCCGCCGCAGCGGGAGATCGGGGACGGCGCCGACGAGCTGCTCGTCATCGGGCACCGCGGCGCCTCGGGCTACCGGCCCGAGCACACGCTGGCCTCCTACGAGCTGGCGGCCCGCATGGGCGCGGACTACATCGAGCCCGACGTCGTGAGCACCCGCGACGGCGTGCTGGTCACCCGCCACGAGAACGAGATCTCCGGGACGACGGACGTCGCCGAGCGGCCCGAGTTCGCCGACCGGCGCACCACCAAGGTGATCGACGGCGTCGAGCTGACCGGCTGGTTCACCGAGGACTTCACGCTGGCCGAGCTGCGCACCCTGCGCGCGGTGGAGCGGCTGCCCGACGTCCGGGAGGAGAACACCCTCTACGACGGCCTCTACCAGGTGCCGACCCTCGACGAGGTGCTCGAGCTGCGCGAGGAGCTGTCCCGGGAGCTGCGCCGCGAGGTCGGCGTCTACATCGAGACCAAGCACCCGACGTACTTCGACTCCATCGACCTCTCGCTCGAGGAGCCGCTGGTCACCGACCTCGACGAGGCCGGGCTGGACCGCCGCGACGCGCCGGTGTTCCTGCAGTCGTTCGAGACGGCCAACCTGCGCGAGCTCGACGGGGTGGTCGACGTCCCGCTGGTGCAGCTGCTGTCGGCGACCGGCGCGCCGGCCGACCTGGTGGCCGCTGGTGACCCGCGCACCTACGCCGACCTGTCCACGGCCGAGGGGCTGGCGGAGATCGGGGAGTACGCCGACGGCGTCGGCCCGGAGAAGGCCCAGATCATCCCCCGGGAGGCCGACGGAACCCTCGGCGAGCCGACGTCCTTCGTGGCCGACGCGCACGCCGAGGACCTGCTCGTGCACCCGTACACCTTCCGCAACGAGAACGAGTTCCTCCCCGCCGAGCTGCGCGACCCCGGCGAGGAGCCCGGCGACTACGGCCGGGCGATCGACGAGCAGCTGGTGTTCTGGGCGACCGGCATCGACGGGCTGTTCACCGACAACCCCGACACCGGCCTCGTCTCCCGGGACCTGTTCACCGACTGAGCCTCGGCGCGCGTTCGCAGATCCGGTTCACGGCTGGGGATCCGGGCGGGCAGCAGCGGCGTCGTCACCGAGGAGCTGCTTGATGCTGGCGGCCTGCATCAGGTACTGCGCGATCGGGTGCTCGGGGGCGAGCACCCGGCGGCAGCGCTGCAGCGTGTCCTCGCCGAGGGCGCGAGCCGGCTCGACCTCGCCGAGCTGTACCAGGGCGTGGGTCAGCGCGCTGGCCGTCCACAGGACGACCAGGTGATCCGGGCCGAGCACCCGGCGGCCACGCTGCAGGGTGTCCTCGCCCAGGGCGCGGGCCGGATCCCCCTCGTTCAGTGCTGCCAGGGCGACGGTCACGGCGGCCGCTGCCTGCAGGGTGATGAGGTGGTCCGGGCCGAGCACCCGGCGGGCGCGCTGCAGGGTGTCCTCGCCCAGGGCGCGGGCC
>DATIMX010000141.1:0-14037 GCA_035474935.1 Geodermatophilus sp.
GTAGACGGTGTCGAGGTAGCGCTCACCGAGGTCCGGGGCGATGGTGACCGCGGTGAGACCCTCCGCGTCGTGGCGGGCCAGCCAGTCCAGCGCGCCGCTGACCGCGGTCCCCGTCGAGCCGCCGAAGAGGAAGCCGCGCCGGGCCAGCCGGTGGCAGGTCCGGATGGTGTCGGCCTCCTCGACCCAGACGACGTCGTCGACGTGGGATCGGTCGAGCATCGGGGGGCGCACCCCCATGCCCAGGCCGGGGATCATCCGGCGGGCCGGCGGCGCACCGAAGGAGACCGAGCCCACCGCGTCCACGGCGACGATGTGCACCGAGGGGCGGTGCTCGGAGAACCACCGGGCGCAGCCCATCAGGGTGCCGGTCGTGCCTGCTCCGACGAACAGCACATCCAGCTCGGGGAACTGGCGGGCGATCGCGGGCGCCGTCGTCCGGTAGTGGGCTCCCCAGTTCCCGGGGTTGTCGTACTGGTTGAGCCAGACGTACCGGTCGTCGGAGGCGCACAGCGCCTGCACGTACTCGATCCGCGCCCCGAGGAAGCCCGTGACCGGGTGGGGCTCGGTGACGACGTGCACCTCGGCGCCCAGCGCCTCCATCAGCAGCCTGGTCGACAGGTTGCACCGGGAGTCGGTCACGCACCGGAACCCGTAGCCCTTGCTGGCCGCGATCATGCTCAGGGCCACGCCCAGGTTGCCCGAGGAGGACTCCACGAGGATCGATCCGGGCCTCAGCAGGCCGCGGCGCTCGGCGAGCTCCACCATCCGGGTGGCGGCCTTCACCTTGACCGACCCGGCGAAGTTGAAGCCCTCGCACTTGAGGAAGAGCGACCGTCCGAAGACGGAGCTCAGGTCGACGTACAGGTCCTCTTCGTTGAACTCGTGCGGAGCGGAGATGACGGGCACGTCGGTCCCCCTGCTGTGCTGGCGCCGTGACGCGGCGCTGGATGTGGGTCGGGAGGGGGCGGATGCCCTCACAGCGAGACTGCGGCGGAGCGAACGGGGGATCGATCGGGCTCTCCCGAGAACCGGCGGCCTCGTCCCCCTGTCCTGAGGGGGGCGGGCCCCCACCGGGAGTCCCCACCACCGCGGTGGGATGCCTGCTCAGGGCCGCAACCGGAGGGACGGAGCCGCACCGGCCGCGCTCCGGTCACCGTCCCGGTCGCCTGCGGTCCCCTGTCCCGGTGCAGCCGCCGGCCCCGCACCGACCCGGGCCTCCTCGGTGGTCCGGCTCCTCATTTCGTCACCGGGGGCTGCCCCCACGACGGGACGGGGGTGGATCACGCCCGTCCGGGGGTTGGCTCGATGGTCCGGGCCCGGGGACACCGCCACCCTCGGGGCAGCAGGACGACACGGGGACGACGTCGCCCCGCTCGACCGGCCCGGCCCTCGGACCCTGGAGACCCCCATGAACGCGCTGGCCCTCAGCCCCGCCGACGACCTCCACCCCGACTTCGTGCAGGCAGGTGCCGACCTCGTCGCTGCCCGGCTCGCCCAGCAGGCCAAGGACACCCCCGCCCACCGCGCCGCCGTCGCACGGGAGCGGGCCCGGGTCGACGCCGTGCTGGACCTCTACCTGGAGCTGTCGGATCCCCGAGGCCGGGACGTCGACCTGCCTGCGTGCCGCACGGTCGGCGTGCCGGCCTCCTGATCACCGACGTGGGCCGTCGTCCCGTCGGGCAGCACCGCCACCCACGTCGGCGACGTCCCCATCGCGACGGTCGCGGTGCCGGCGGAGCTCTCCCGGGAAGGTGGGGTCTCCCCCACCCCCTGGTAGGGGCCGCCCTCTTCCGTGCCCGCCCCGGCCGCCGTGACGATGGTCTTGTGGCCTGTGACCTCGCCCGCCGAGCCAGGGCCGGGCGTGGACGTCCCTGGTCCCAGTCGCCCCGATGACGGGAGGCCCGCCTCCTCGTCGACAGGGCCGGCCGACCGTCCCATCCCCACCAGGAGGCCCCCGTGCCCGTCACCGATGTACCGCTGGACGACGGCCCTGACCGGTCGGCTGCTCCCGAAGAGAGCACGGAACGGAACGCTCCCGAGCAGCGGGAGTACTCCCGGCCGCGGGCCTTCGCCGTCGGCTCCGCGACGAGGCTGGTCCGCGGGGGCATGTTCGGCAAGGCCAGTGACGGCTACACCGGCTACTACATGGAGCCCTGAGCTCGCCGGCGGGGCGATCCGCCTCCGCCCCGATCTGCTGCTCGTCCGGGCCCCGGACGGCAGCGGCAGGCTCCTGGACCTCGCGGGCTCCTTCTACGCCGTCGACCCGATCGCCGCGGAGCTCCTCGTCGGCCTGTCGCGCGGGAATCGCACCGAGACGGTGCGCGCCGCCGCCCGGCGGTACCGGGTCCCCGAGCAGCAGGTCGCGGCCGACCTCGACGCCCTCGTCACGGAGCTGCCCCCCGGCATCGGTACCGAGGGCGCGATCGGGCGCGGCGGGCGGGTCGATCCGCTCGTCGTCGCGGTGCTGTCCCTCCTGCGCCGGGTGGGGCACCTCCGCCTGAGGACCTGGGTCCTGCTGGCGGCTGCGCGGGTCTGCTTCGCCACGGCGGGGTGGTCCCGCACCCTCCGGTGGTGGACCGCCCTGCCGCTCCGGGGCCGTCCGGGCGGAGGCTCCGCGGCCGAGATCGACCGACGGGTGCGCCGCGCGGCCACGGGCAGCGCCCTGGGGCACACGTGCAAGGAACGGGCCGTGGTCTGCCTGGCCGAGGCACGGACCGCGGGCTTGCCGGCTGCCGTGGTGCTCGGTCTGAGCTTCTACCCGTTGGCAACCCACACCTGGTGCCTCGTGGGCGACGACGTCGTCCTCGGCGATTATCCCGACCTCTGCGACGCGTTCCGGCCCGTGGCCCGCTACCGATGAGCGGCGGCGTGCTGGTCGCCACGATCGGTCCGACCGGCGCGGCGCTGACGGCCACGGGCCGGCACGTCACGGCCGCCAGCGGCGGCGGGGTCACGGTGCTGCTCCTGGGTGAGCTGCACTACCGCGCGGACCTGCACGTGGGATCGGGTCGGCCCGACGACGCCGAGCGGATCGCTCGCGTCTACCGCCGGGGGGGTCGCACCGGCCTCGCGGCGCTCGAGGGCGACTTCGCGTTCCTGCTGTACGACCAGCCCTCCGGTCGGGTCCTCGCCGTGCGTGACCCCGTGGGAGGGCACCGGCTCTACCACGAGCGTCTCGGCGAGCAGGTCGTCGTCGCGACCGACCTGGCGACGCTCCACCGGCTGCGGGGACGGCCGGCCGACCTGGACGACGACCACCTCGCCGGCTACCTCGCCGCCCCGTTCCCGCTCAACGAGCCGGCCGGGACGAGCACGCCCTTCCGAGGCGTCGAGCGGGTCCCGGCCGGCGCGGTGCTCCAGGTCGAGATCCCCGCGTTGACGACGGCCGTCCGTCCGCTGTTCGCCCCGCTGGAGGCCGCTCCCGTCCGGGGCCACACGCTCTCCGGTGCCGCGGCCGACTTCCGCGAGGTGTTCGTCGCCGCGGTGGGGGAACGCGCGGTCGGCGACGTCGCGTGCCACGTCTCCGGCGGGCTGGACTCGTCTGCCGTACTGCGCTGCGCGGCCGACGCCGCCGCGCACGGCCGGTGCACGCTGGTGGCCGGGCTCTCGGTCGTGTACCGGGATCTGGGCCTGCTCGCGCGCGAGACGCCGTACGTCGACTCCGCGCTCGGCATCGCGCCCCACCTGCGGTCGGTGCGGCTCGACGGGGACCACCTGCTGGACTTCGACGCCTTCGCCGACCCGCCCGAGCACGACGAGCCGTATCCCGGGCTGTGGCGCATCGGGATGGACCGCGCCCTGACCCTCGCGGCGTGCGAGGCCGGTGCCGAGCGGGTCCTCACCGGCGTCGGGGCCGACGAGATCCTCGACACCCATCCCTTCCACCTCGCCGCGGACCTGCGCAGCTGGCGGCTGGCTCGGGCCTGGCGGGAGGCGCGGCGCTGGGCGGCGGCGGACAACACCGACCCGTGGACGGTGCTGCGGCCCTACGGGTTCGACCCGCTGCTCGCCCGTCGGCGCCGCCGGGCACCCGAGGTCCCGGCGTGGGTCCGGCCGGAGTTCGCCCGGCGCACGGCCCTGGCGGAACGCACCGCGGAGCAGGCGGCGTCCGGGGCCGCGTTCCACCCGACACCCGCCGTCGGGTCCGCCCTGGCCGGCATCCGGGGCCGGACCGGGGACCCGGTCCGGTGGGCGGTGGCACACCCCCTCGGCCTGGTCGTCTCGCACCCCTTCCTCGACCGGCGGGTGCTGCAGGCGGGGTTGCGGGCCGTCGCGAGCGTCCGCCCGGACCCGACGCCGAGCAAGCCGCTGCTCCGCGCCGCGATGCGCGGTACGTTGCCCGACCCGATCGCGACGCGCCGGCGCAAGGGGCACTTCAACGAGGTCTACTACCGCGGGCTGTTGCGCAACCGGGGACAACTGGTCGAACTGGTCGGTCATCCCGCGGTCGTCGACCGGGGGATCCTGGACGCCGAGGCGCTGGCGGCCGTCCTCGACCGCGGTGCTGTCGGTGGCCTCGGCGTTCCGGAGCTGCACTCGCTGAACCTCGCGCTGACCCTGGCGCGGTGGCTGCTCCAGGAGGCGGGGCGGAGCCCGCACGACGGCGTCCTGCCGTCCCAGCGCCCGCCGTTCGCCGGCCACCGCCGAGGCGCCGGACCGCAGAGGGCGGCCACGTGACCGCCCCCCTCGGCCCGGGGGGTCCTCCCCCGCTCCGGAACGGGGGCTCGCGCCGGCAGGTGGGGGGTTGGCCGGATGTCGGGTGACCCCGGACCCGGCGACCCTGGTCTCAGCGTTCCTGGACCGGAGGCCGGTTCGCGGCCTCCCGGACGAGAGCGGGGACGCCCCCTCCACATCGAGGACCTGCCATGTCCGCTCCCCTGCCCTGCCTGCGCCACGCGCGCACCTGGCTGGCGTCCTGCGACGACTGCACCGCCTGGCACCTGTCCCGGCAGCTCGCGCAGCGGGTCGTCCCGCCGGTGACGCAGGACTCCGCGCTACAGGACGAAGCCGCCGGAACCGCAGTCACCCAGGCCGCAGTCGTCGAGAGCTCCCGCGAGCAGCAGGAGACCGACGGCCGCTCCACCGGACTGCGCGTCGCCTTCCGGCGCGCCTGCGACGAGCGCGCCGAGGCCCGGCAGCAGCAGCGGGTCGGGGACACGCCGGCGACCCGGCTCGCCGTCCAGCGGAGCAGCGCCCGGATCGACGTCGTCCTCGACGCGCACCTCGCGCGCAGCCGCTCCCCCGAGGTCGGTCGGCCCGCGACCTCGACTCCCGTTCCGGACGCCCCGCCGCCGTCTCCGCCGGCAACACCCGATCGGCGACCTCCCGGGCCGGCCTGGTCACGGCCGTCCGCGGGGGGTCCGCGGGTGCGCAGCGGAGTGGACGTGCCCCGACGCGGCAGCTCCCAGGGCCACGGCGTGCTCCGGACGGGGGTCGACTCCGAGAGGACGCCCCAGCTCGCGCGAGAGCAGGCGGGCCACCAGGGGGATCCGCGACGAGCCGCCGATCAGCAACACCGCCGAGAGCACCTCCGGGGAGACCCCCGCCGAGCTCAGTGCCCGCCGGAACGTGGAGACGGTCGACTCGACCAGACCGAGGACCAGCTCCTCGAACCGCTCCCTGGTCAGCCGGACCTCCAGGCGGATCCCGGGCAGGACCACCGGGATGACGGTCTCGGTGTCGAGCGACAGCGCCTCCTTGGCGAGGGTGCAGTCCCGGCGCAGCCGGGCGAGGGCGACAGCGGCCCGGGGATCGCCCCTGTCCAGCTCCGAGAGCGCCCCACCGGTGGCGTCGTCGACGAAGGAGAGGACCGCCTCGTCGAAGTCGGCACCGCCGAGACGCTCGATGCCCTCGGGCGTGCCGAGGACGTCGATGCGGCGACCGTTCCGGCGCAGCACCGCCGCGTCGAACGTGCCGCCCCCGAGGTCGTAGACGGCGAGGGTCTCCTCCATCGCCGGCTGCCGGGTGGCGGCGTGGTAGGCGACGGCCGCCTCCGGTTCGGTGATCGTCCGTGCATCGGGGATGCCGACGAGCTGCGGCACCTCCTCGAACAACCCCTGCCGGAAGGGACCCCAGTTGGCCGGGTGGGTGAGGACCACGACCTCGGGTTCGAGGCCCTGCTGCGCGGCGACCCGGGCGACCACCTCCTGCAGCAGCGCGGCCAGCAGGTCGGTGGCCGGGAGAGAGGTGTCGCCGAGCACCACCGGCGTCGGGTTCCCCAGCCGGCGCGTGATCTCGGAGGCCACCCGGTCGGGCTCGCTCACGGCGCGCCTCGCGGCCTCGTCCCCGGCGACCAGCGCGCCGTCGTCCCCGGCGTGGACGACCGCGGGCATCACCGGCGACCGGTTCCCGAGCGGGAACACCTCCACGCGAACGCCGTCCGCGACCGCGGCCGCGGCGGACGTCGTCCCGAGGTCCACCCCGAGGCAGTAACCCACAGCGCCCCCTGGGAAGCAGCGGGCAGGGGACTTCCTCGCCGGCCATAGCGTAACGAGGCGGGCGGACCGTGCGGTCCGTCCTCCGGCGGCGCGGGTGCGCCGCGAGCGATCCGTCACGGAGCGAACTCGGGGGTCTACCCCACCCCTGGGATGGGGCGCACCCCATTCCGGCCGCGCCGGCCCGGCCGGAGGATCTGTTGGTGATGTACACGCCTGCGCAGTGGCCGGACGACACGGGTGCCGCGGCCCCGAAACGGGCTGCCGGGAACGGGGCGCCGTCGCAACCGGTCGACCTCGGGGCGGCCGGCACCCGCCAGGTCGTGCGCGACCACTGGCTGCGTCGGCTGCGCCTGCAGCGCCGGCTGCACGACGGCGCGTCCCTGCAGATCTCCGCACTCGTGCCGCGGCTCGGCGTGGTCCGCAAGCGGCTGTCGGACGACGAGGAGGGTGTCCGGCTCTCCATCGACGACCTGCAGGACCAGCTGCACACGGTGCTGCAGGAGCTGCGGGAGGTCTCGCGGGAGATCTACCCACCGTTGCTGGACCAGGCCGGGCTGGGTCCGGCGCTGTGCGAGTTCGCCGACCGCGTCGCCGTGCCCGTGTACGTCGTGGCACCGGCGGAGCGCTTCGGTCCGGAGGTCGAGGGGGCCGTCTACTTCGCCGTCACCCAGTGCCTCAGCCTGCTCGAGGCCGGGGGGTCGCCGGTCGAGGTGGTGCTGCGCCACGACGGGGAGGGGCTCGTCGTCTCCCTGGACGGCGTGCCGGGCCGGCACGCCGTCCAGGTGCTGAGCCAGGTGCAGGGGCTCGGTGGCCAGGTCAGCGTCGCAGAGGCGCCCGGCTCGGGGAGGATCACGGTGAGGATCCCGTGCGAGTAGCCCTGGCCGAGGACGGCGCCCTGTTCCGTGAGGGGCTGCTCATGCTGCTGGAGGCCGCGGGCCACGAGGTCGTCGGCTCCACCGCCGACGGGGACGCGCTGGTCGAGCTGCTGGACACCGAACGGGCCGACGTGGCGATCCTGGACATCCGGATGCCCCCGGGGCCCGACGGCGGCCTGGTGACCGCCGAACGGCTTCGGGCCCTGCACGCCGACATGGGGCTGCTGTTCCTCTCCCACTACGCCGAGTCCCACTACCTGATGCGGATCCTGCAGATCGGGACCGAGTCCATCGGCTACCGGCTCAAGGAGAAGGTCGGCAGCGTCGACGTCCTGAGCGACACGCTCGCCCGGATCGAGGCCGGTGAGATCGTCATCGAACCGGTCCTGGCCAAACGCCTGGTCGAGCACCCCCGCGGGGAGAAGAAGGGAGCCGTCGAGTCACTGTCGCCACGAGAACTGGACGTGCTGCGGCTCATGGCCGAGGGCCGGTCGAACAACGGGATCGCGGCCCAGCTGTTCGTCACGCCCAAGGCGGTCGAGAAACACATCGCCAGCATCTTCGGCAAGCTGCAGCTGCCCGAGGACGCCACCGAGCACCACCGCCGGGTCCTGGCGGTCCTCACCTACCTGCGGGCTCAGCGCGACGAGGACTGACCCCGGCCGCAGAGGGGGTTGGCGCGGCCTGCGGCTGGGCCTAGCGTGAGCGCACGGCCCGGCCGGAGCGCCGGGCGTGGGTCGGTGGTGCGGATGACCCGGGTCAGCACAGCAGTGGTGCTCCGTGGACTGCTGGTCGCCGGAGGGGTGGCCGCGGTGCTGCTCGCGGTCGTCCTCGGCGGCCGGGCGGTGATCGACAGCAGATGGCTCCTCAGGCTGGCGCTGCCGTTCCTCGGGGCCTGCCTCGCGGCCGTCGGGCTCTTCCTGGTGTGGCCCGTGCTCGAGCGCACGGTCGCCCGCGTGGCCGGCCAGAGGCTGGCCAGCCCGTACTCGGCGCTGGCCGAGGCGGCCCGGCGGATCCAGGCCGGATCCCTCGACCGGGTCCTCCCCGGCCTGGCGCAGGTGCTGGCCGAGGGCACCGGGGCGGTCCGGGCCGCGGTCTGGCTGACCGTGGGAGACCGGTTGGTGGAGGCCGTCCACCACCCTCCGGACACCGGAGGCGCGAGTCCACCCGGCCGGACCGTGACCGGGCTCGCGGACCTGCTCGTGGACCCGGACGTCGACCACGTCGTGCCGGTGCTCGACGCGGGGGTGCTCCGGGCCGCCCTGACGATCACCAAGCAGGGACCGATCACCGTCGCCGACCGGGACCTGCTCCACGACGTCGCCAACGGTGCGGCGCTGCCGCTCCGCGTGGTGGCGCTCAACGCCGAGCTCAGCGAGCGGGTCCGGCGGGCCGCCGAGCTCGCCGAGGAGCTCCGGGCGTCCCGCCGCCGTCTCGCCTCGGCACGGGACGCGGCGCGCCGGCGGCTGGTCGCGGAGCTCTCGCACGCCACGGACGACCGCCTGGCCGCGCTGCGGACCGAGCTGGCGGCGACCCGCGCCCGCCTGGCCGACGCACCGGACGACCTGACGCCGTTCCGGGACGCGCTCGCCGACGCCCGGGTCCGGCTGGACGACCTGCTCGACCGGTTCCGCACGGTGGCCAGGGGCGTGTACCCGTCCGTGCTCCGCGACCACGGGCCGGCCGCCGCGCTCGACGAGGTGGTGGCCGACCTGCCGCGGCCGGTCCGGCTCCACGCGCACCTGTCGTCGCGGGCGGCATGGGAGCTGGAGTCCGGGCTCTACTACGCCGCTGCCTCGGCACTGCGCGAGCTGGCCGGACGACCCGCCGAACACGAGCTGAGCCTGCGCCTGGAGGAGTGCCGCGGCGAGATCAGCGTGGTCCTCGACGACCCCGCCCCGCCGGTGGGTCCGGCTCGTCTCGAGGCGGTGCTCGCCGACGACGCCGACCGCCTGGTCGCGCTCGGTGGCGGCCTGAAGGTCACCGCGCACAGCGAGGACGGTGCCGCCCCACCCGCCAGCCGGGGCGGCAGTACCCCTGTCGTCGTCCGCGCCTGGGTGCCCGACCGGGTGGAACCGGTCGTGGAGGCCGTCCTCGAGATGGCGGTCGCGGTCCGGTGACCGGCGGGCGTGCCGGACGACAAGGCAGCACCTGGATCGGTGCCCTCCTCGTCGGGTGCGCGCTGCTGTCGGTCTGCTGGCTGGTCCTCGGGGTGGTCGTGGCCGTGGCGCGGGAGTTCGCCGGCACCGCAAGCCTCACCCCGGAGGCGGTCGCCGCGAGCGACGTGTGGACCCGGGGGCTGGTCGCCGGGATGCGGCACAGCGAGCCCCTCGCCGTGCTGATCCCCGACGCGGCACTGACCGTGCTCGTCCTCGGCCTCGCGGGCGCCCTGCTGGTGCGCCCTCCCCGCGATCCCGCGCAGCTCCTGCTCGGGACGGCGCTGGCCGCCTCGGCCGCCGCCTTCGGCCCGCAGTCGGACGCGGCGTCGGAGGTGCTGGCCACCGTCACCGGGGTCGACGGGGTCGCTGCGGTCCCCCGGTTGCTGCTGCCGGTGGTCGCCTGCGTCACCTACGTGCTCGCGTTGGCCTGGGCGCCGCGGAGCGGTCCCCTCGGGCGCCCCGACCGGTGGGTGGTGGCTGCGGCGCTCGGCGCCGCGGCGGCGGCCCTGCTGAGCGCGGTGTTCCTCCCGGCGTCGGTCCGCTGTGTCCTCCTGGCCGGGGTCGTGCTGCCGCTCCTCGGGATCGCCGGCCTGCGCCGGCAGCTCCGCGCCAGCACCAGTGAGCGGCTGCGGGCGCCGGCGCGGCTGCTCTTCGGCCTCCTGGTGGCGACCGTGGCGATGGGGGCGGCGCTGGCCGTCCTCACCGGCGTGCTGGCGTTGCTGAGCCTGCGGGGGCTAGCCCAGATCGACTGGACGAGCGTGGACTGGACGACCGCACGGTCCCTGCCGCCGATCGTGCTGTGGTACTGGGCATCCCGGCTGTCCCTGCCGGTCGTGGCCGTGGCCGTGCTGGTGACGAGCCGCCGGCCCGGCGCCGCGAGCGCGCAGCGGTGGTTCAGCCGCGGGGTGGTGGTCGTCCTGGTCACGGCCTCGATCGGCTGTCTCTACGCGATCGTCGACATACTCGTCGGCAAGCTGAAGTACGGAGCCGGATTCGCTCCTCCCCCCGTCACCACGGCAGTGGCTGTGACGGTGAGCGCGCTGGTCTTCCTCCCCGTGTTCCTGCTGACCGAACGCGCGGCCGACCGGTTGCTCTACGGCACCAGGCCGACCCCGTACAGGGTGCTGGCCGAGCTCGCCGCCCTGCCACGGGCCACGACCGGGGGCGTGCCCGACCTGGCCGGCGTCGCGGAGGCGGTCGGCCAGGGCCTGGGCGCCACCACGTGCCGGCTGACCGTGTACCGGCCGGGGCTGCGCGACCGGAGCTACCGGTGGGTCAGGCCGGGAGAGGAGGAGGCCGAGACGTCGCTGGAGGTCCCCGTCCGGCACGGGGGGCAGGACGTCGGGACGATCGGGGTCGACCGGGCTGCGGTCGCCGGGGCGGACGACCAGCGGCAGGTCCTGCTGGAGGCGATCGCCACCAGCCTCGGCGTCGTGCTGCAGGCCGTGCGGACCGGCATCGACCTCGAGCGCGAGCTGCGCGCTGCGGTCGCCCACGCCGCCGAGATCGCCGACGCTCGTCGCCGGGTCGTGGCCGAGGCGGACAGCGAGCGGCGGCGCATCGAGCGGGACCTCCACGACGGAGCCCAGCACCACCTGGTGTCGCTGAGCCTGACGCTCGGGCTGGCCGAGCACGAGGTCCGGGCCGGGCGGCTGGAGCAGGCACGCGCCCGGCTGGACCAGGCCGTCGGGCAGCTCGACACCGCGGAGGCCGTCCTCGCCCGGACCGCCACGGGCCTCTCCTCGGCCGCGCTCGCCGAGCGCGGCCTGGTCGCCGCCCTCCGCGCCGAGCTCGGAGGGGACCCGCACATCCGGCTCGACACCACTGCCGTGACCGTCGCCCGGTTCGCCCCCGAGGTCGAGGCCGCCGCCTACTTCTGCTGCCTCGAGTCGGTGAACAACGCCCGCAAGTACGCGGGTGGGGCGCCCATCTGCGTGCGGCTGCACCGTGCCGACGACCACCTCCTCTTCACCGTCGAGGACGAGGGGCGGGGCTGGGATCCGGAGACCCGGCCGGATCCCCTCGGGCGGGGGGTGCGCAACATGACGTCACGCATCGCGGCCCTCGGTGGGCACCTCGACGTCCGATCCGCCCCCGGAGAGGGCACCAGGGTCGTGGGCCGGGTACCGCTGAGCGATCCGGGGTCGCCCCCTCCCGCACCCCGCGCCGTACCGGTCCCCCGTCCCGTCGACCAGGGCCGGACCATGGCCCGCCCCGACCTCTAGCACGGGGCGGCGGATCCGCAGGCCCTCCGACGGCCGCGGGCCGTCGACCTCCCGTTGGGTCGACAGCGAGGGACGCCGCGTCCAGCGCCCCGCGGACCGGAGGTCGTCAGGCCGGCGACCGCGCACCCGTCCGGGGCGGTGCGCCGTGGGCGCCCTCCAGGCCGGGGCACCAGCCGCTGCGGGTGGTGCCCCGGCCTCGTCCGGGGGGTGGGATCAACCGGCCGTGCAGCTCGCGCCCGCCGCCGGCCCAGTGCAGGAACTCCTCCTCCCACGGCCGGTCGAGCAGTGCCGCGCGCTCGTGCAGCTCGACCTGGACGGCGAGGAACTCGCGGAGTCCCCGCCAGGCTCGCAGCGTCGTCGTCCTCCAGCGGACCATCGGTCCCCTCCCGGGCTGTCCGGCCTCCGGCGGCGTCCGCCGCCGGGACCAGCGTCGACCGTGCAGGACTCAGCGACGAGTGGCAGGAAAGACGCCCATCGCGTCGTTCCTGCCAACGCCCGTGCCCGAGCCTCCCGCCCTGCGCCCGGGCTTCCCGCCCACGAGGCCGCGCGCACCGGCGCGTCCACGGGCGTCCCGTGTCACGCCACCCCACGGGCAGGCGTGTGCGCAGCCGGCTCGCGCTCGGCGACGATCCAGGCCGTGCGCCCGTGGAGCGGCGGGGTCTTGGTGCCGTCGGTGAACCACACGACGACTCCTCCGTGCGCCTTGCAGCGCGAGCGCACGACCCGGACCTGACTTCCCTGCGTGGTCCTGGTCGGCCGGACGAGGGGCAGGCCGAAGTCCGTGCCGACCACGTCGGTGGTCAGGACCGGCTCCCCGGCGGGCAGGTTGTTCGTCGAGACGGTGGTCACAGGGCCTCCTGGGCATCGAGCCGACCGGCCTCGGGACGGTCCTCCCCGGCGGTGCAGCCGCCGCAGCCGATCGAACGCGTGTTCGATTGTGCGCCCAGGGTCCGACGGATGCCACCCCTCTCCGTCGGTCGCGGAACGACGTCCACTGCCCCGCCGGCGCGCTGTGTCCCGACCGCGTCGGCCGGGACTTCCCCGACCCGTGGCGCCGCGCCGCCGTCCTGCGGCTTCCCGGTCCAGGGCCGCTCACAGCCCGAGCCGGGCGGATGCCGGGTCCGCCCAACGACTGCTGGCGTCGTATCCCCGCATGGTGGTCACCGACGCCCACCGGCCCGTCCGGGCCAGCTCGCGCTCGCTGACACCGGCCTTGTACCCCTCGGTCGCGAACGAGCGGCGGAGACTGTGCGGGCTCAGCCCGTCCAGCGGGACGCCGGCACGCTCGGCGGCGCGGCGCAGGACGAGCCGCACCGACGACCTGGCCATCCGCGTCCGGCCGATCCGGGGATGGGCGCCTCGCCCCACGCTGCGGAACAGCGGCCCCGAGCCGCCGGCGAGGTCGGCTGCGTCGACCCAGGCCTGCAGGGCGCGCACCGGGCAGGTCGGCGCCCGCACCCCCGGCGCCAGTGCCAGCACCTCGCCGGAGCCCTCCTGATCGGTCTTCGACCACCCGATGGTGACGTCGAGGCCACCGTGCCCGGCCGGGGCCAGGTCGGTCACGTCCAGCCCGCAGACGTCCGACGCCCGGAGCGCGAGGGCAAACGAGGTGAGGATGAGGGCCCGGTCGCGCAGACCGGCCACCCCGGCCGGGAGGTCCTCGACGAGCGCGCGGATCGTCTGGGTGTCCAGGGCCCGGGCCTTCTTCGGACGACGGCCGTCGCGGGCCGCCGTGCGACGGATGCCCCGCAGGACCTCGCGGGTGCCGGGGTGCTCGGACGGACTGGGGTGCCCGGCCTCCCGGTGCGCGTGCCCGATACCGGACAGTCGCCGGGCGATGGTGCGGGGGCTCGCCCCCGCGTCGCTGAGCGCCGCGAGGTAGGCCGCCACCGCGGCGTCGGCCGCGGGCAGCGCGGGAAAGCCCCGCTGCCGGGCCCAGGCCGACCAGGCGCGGAAGTCCGCGTCGTAGGCCTTCCTCGTGGACTCGGCCTTCGCCGCGGTGAGGTAGCGCCCCACCGACTCGACGTCCCCGGGGAGCACCAGGCCGCCGTCGGCGGCTCCTGCCCCGGCGGGCGCGCCGGCTCCGGTCGTCGTGACCAGGACCCCAGCGGCGGGGTCTGCAGAGGGCGTCCCAGCGGCCGGCGTTCCGAACTCCATAACAGCTGATTATGGAGTGCTCGGGTCGGTGTCGTCCCATCGTCCGATGCCGGTGTCGGTCGTCCGTTCGTTTGCTTGCCGCTGGCCCCAACGGACGACCGGACGCAGACTCGGGCCATGACCGCGGCCCCGGCTCTGTGCGCCTATCCGGACTGCGAGCGCCCCGTGGCCCCTCCCCCGCCGA
>DATIMX010000142.1:0-4954 GCA_035474935.1 Geodermatophilus sp.
CGACCTGTGGAGGAACGCCCGGCCTGTGGACTGCGGCACCCAATCTAGACCGAACACGTGTTCGACTGCCAGGGTGACACGCCGGCGACGCGACTCAGCGCTCCTTGTGCGGCACGTCGAACTCCTCGCAGATCGCCAGCCACACCCGTCGCACCGGCAGGCCGGCATCGATCGCCTCGACGGCGCTGCGGCCGCCGAGCGCGGAGAAGACGTGGTCGCGGGCCACGCTCTCGGCCCGCATGGAGCCGAACTGCTCGCGGAGACGGGTCCAGAAGTCCTGCAGTCGCACGCCCCCGACGCTAGCGCGCACGCGGGGCGTCCGGCCGGGCCCTCCGGACTCCTACGCTGGAGCGGTGATCGGCACCGGCTCGCCCAGCCTCGACCTCGTCCTCGAGATCGGGATCGCGCTGGCCCTCCTGGTCTCCCTGGTCCTGCTCTGGCGCAACTACCGGGGCCGCTGAGCCGCCACCGCTGCTCCGCGCTCCCGGGTGTGCGCCCACACCACCACCAGGGGGACGACGAGCGCCGCCGAGACCGTCGCGACCAGCCCGTAGCCGCCCAGGGCGAGCAGCGGGCCCCCGGCGACCCCGGCCAGCGCGGCACCCAGGCCCATCAGCAGGTCGGTGCCGCCCTGCGCGGCGGGCCGTCGTCCCTCGTCGACCGACTCGGTGACCAGGGTGGAGCCGGCGATGAGCCCGCAGGACCAGCCCAGCCCGAGCAGCAGCAGCCCCGTGCCCAGCTGCAGCGCCGCTCCGGACGGCGCCGTCCCGGCCAGTGCGGCCGCCGTCAGCAGCAGGCCCGCGCCCACGGCGACCGTCGTCCGGCGGCCCGCTCGGTCGGCGAGCACTCCCACCAGCGGGGAGAACAGGTACATGCCGGCGACGTGCACGCTGATCACCAGGCCGATGACGCGCAGCGTCGTCCCCCCGGCGTGGCCCATGTGCACCGGCGTCATCACCATCACGCCGACCATCACCGAGTGGGAGACCACGACCGCGGTCAGCCCGAGCCGGCCGCGGGGGTCGGCCCACACGGCCCGGACCGCGTCCGCGGTCGCCCGTCGTGGCCGGCCGGTGTCCGCCCCCGCGCCCCGCAGCTGCCGTGCCAGCAGCAGCGGGTCGGGCCGCAGCAGGACGAGCAGCCCCAGCGCCACCACGGCGAAGACGGCGACCGAGACGGCGAAGGCCCCGGTCAGGGGCGGCAGCCCGAGGACGTCGCCGAGCGCCTCACCGGGGCCGGCCAGGTTGGGGCCGACCACCGAGCCGACCGTGGTCGCCCACACCACCAGGGACAACGCCCGCCCCCGGTGCTCCGGGACGGCGAGATCGGCCGCGGCGTAGCGCGCCTGCAGTCCGCAGGTCGTGGCGGCGCCGAAGGCGAACAGGCCCACGAGCAGCAGCGGGAGGGAGGAGACGACCGCGGCGACGACCGTCACGAGGGAGCCGAGGACGGCGACCGCGTACCCCGCTGCCAGGCCCGTCCGCCGGCCGGCGCGGTCGCTGATCCGCGCCAGCGGCACGGCGAGGACGGCGGCCCCGAGCACGCCCGCCGTCTGGCCCAGGCCGGCCGCGGTCTCGGTGCCGGCCACGTCACGGGCGAGGAGGCCGCCGACGGTGATGCCCACCGTGATGCCGAGCCCGCTCAGGGCGACTCCCCCGCTGAGCACGCCGAGGGTCCGGCGCTGGACGGCGACCGGGTCGACGGCCCGGGTCTGCGCGGACACGGCGGGCCCGGCCTAGAGGCCCATGGAGCGGCCGACGATCTCGCGCATGATCTCGTTGGTGCCGCCGTAGATGGGCTGGATGCGGGCGTCGCGCCAGGCCTTGGACACCGGGTACTCGTCCATGTAGCCGTAGCCGCCGTGCAGCTGCAGGCAGCGGTCGGCCACCTTGTTCTGCAGCTCCGTCGTCCAGTACTTCGCCATCGCCGCGTCGACCGGCGTGAGGTCGCCGGTGTCGAGCTGGCGCACGCACTCGTCGACGAACGTGCGGGCGATGGTGACCTCGGTCTGGAGCTCGGCCAGGACGAAGCGGCTGTTCTGGAAGCTGCCGACCGGCCGGCCGAAGGCGGTGCGCGCGGCGACGTACTCGACGGTCTGCGCCAGCACCGTCTCGGCCGCGGCCACCGCGCCGACGGCGATCGACAGCCGCTCCTGCGGCAGGTTCTCCATCAGGTGCGCGAAGCCGCGGTTCTCGGTGCCGAGCAGGTTCTCGGCGGGCACGCGCACCTCGTCGAAGAACAGCTCGGCGGTGTCCTGCGCCTTGAGCCCGATCTTGGCCAGGTTCCGGCCGCGGGTGAACCCGGGCATGTCCCGCTCGACCACCAGGAGGCTCAGGCCGCGGGAGCCCGGGGCGTCGGGGTCGGTGCGGGCCACGACGATGACCAGGTCGGCGTTGATGCCGTTGGTGATGAACGTCTTCGAGCCGGTCAGCACCCACCCGTCGCCGTCCCGCCGGGCCGTCGTCCGGATGGCCTGCAGGTCGCTGCCGGCCGCCGGCTCGGTCATCGCGATGGCGGTGATCAGCTCACCCCGGCAGAAGCCGGGCAACCAGCGCTGCTTCTGCTCCTCGGTGCCCAGGTCGCGCAGGTAGGGCCCGGCGACGTCGTTGTGCAGACCGAAGCCCAGGCCGGTGGCGCCGATCCGCATGAGCTCCTCGTCGAGGACCGCCTGGTAGCGGAAGTCGCGCACGCCCCCGCCGCCGAAGCGCTCGTCCATGTCGGTGCCGAGGAAGCCCTGCGCGCCGGCCGATTTCCAGACCTCGCGCGGCACGATGCCGTCGCGCTCCCACTGGTCGTGGAAGGGGACGACGTTCTTCTCGGCCCACGCCCGGACCGTCTCCCGGAAGTCCTCGTGCTCGGCCTCGTACAGGGATCGGCGCATGGCGGTCAGTGTGCCGCACGCCACGTCGCACCCGAGCGGCTCCTCGCAGGCCAGCGGAGTGTCGTCCCCCTGTGGACACTGGGAGCCGTGCCCGCCCTCGACCGGTTCTCCGAGCCCACCTGGGCGTGGTTCACCGGCGCCTTCGCCGAGCCCACCGCCGCGCAGGAGGGCGCCTGGCAGGCCATCAGCAGCGGCGGTCACGCCCTCGTCGTGGCCCCCACCGGCTCGGGCAAGACACTGGCCGCCTTCCTCTGGTCGCTCGACCGGCTGGCCGGCACCCCGCCGCCGGCCGACGAGCAGGCCCGCTGCCGGGTCGTCTACGTCTCACCCCTGAAGGCCCTGGCCGTCGACGTCGAGCGCAACCTGCGCGCCCCGCTCGCCGGTATCGGGCAGGCCGCGGCCCGGCTGGGCCTGCCGCGCCCGGAGATCCAGGTGGGCACCCGCTCCGGTGACACCCCGGCCGAGGAGCGGCGGGCCTTCGCCCGGCGGCCCACCGACATCCTCATCACCACGCCGGAGTCGTTGTTCCTCCTGCTCACCAGCGCCGCCCGTGAGGCGCTGCGGGGCGTCGAGACGGTGATCGTCGACGAGGTGCACGCGGTCGCCGACACCAAGCGCGGCGCGCACCTGGCCGTCTCCCTCGACCGGCTCGACGAGCTGCTGGAGCGCCCGGCGCAGCGGATCGGCCTGTCGGCGACGGTACGGCCCGTCGAGGAGGTGGCCACCTTCCTCGCCGGCGGCCGCCCGGTGCAGGTGGTCGCGCCCGGGTCGGCCAAGGAGTGGGACCTCTCGGTCGTCGTCCCGGTCGAGGACATGAGCTCCCTGGGCCAGCCCACCGGTGAGCTCGACGGCTCGGCGGCGGGCAACCAGCCGCGGACGTCGATCTGGCCCGCGGTCGAGGAGCGGGTGCTCGACCTCGTCGAGGCCCACCGCAGCACGATCGTCTTCGCCAACTCCCGCCGGCTGGCCGAGCGGTTGACCAGCCGGCTCAACGAGCTGGCGTACGAACGGGCGACCGGGGAGCCCGTCCCGCCCGGCACGAACGCCGCGGCGCTCATGGCGCAGGCCGGGTCCGGAGGTGGGGTGCCCGAGGGCGTGCAGCCGGTCGCGGCCGCGCACCACGGCTCGGTCTCCCGCGAGCAGCGCGCGATCGTCGAGGAGGCGCTGAAGTCGGGCCGTCTGCCGGCCGTGGTGGCCACCTCGAGCCTGGAGCTGGGCATCGACATGGGGTCGGTCGACCTGGTGGTGCAGGTCGAGGCGCCGCCCACGGTCGCTTCCGGCCTGCAGCGGGTCGGCCGCGCCGGACACCAGGTGGGCGCGGTCAGCCGGGGGGTCCTGTTCCCGAAGTACCGCGGCGACCTGGTGCAGTGCGCGCTGGTGGCCGAGCGGATGAGGTCCGGGGCGATCGAGTCGATCCGCTACCTGCGCAATCCGCTCGACGTGCTGGCCCAGCAGGTGGTCGCGATCGTCTCCGAGCGGCCGCGCACCGTCGACGAGGTGGGCGCGCTGGTCCGGCGGTCGGCGCCGTTCGCCTCGCTGCCGGACTCCGCGCTGCACGCGGTGCTCGACATGCTGGCCGGTCGCTACCCCTCCGACGCCTTCGCCGAGCTGCGGCCGCGGCTGACCTGGGACCGGGTGACCGACACCCTCACCGCCCGGGGAGGCGCACAACGGCTGGCCGTCACCAGCGGCGGCACCATCCCCGACCGGGGCCTGTTCGGCGTCTTCCTCGTCGGCGGCGAGGACAGCCGCGGTGGGCGGCGCGTGGGCGAGCTCGACGAGGAGATGGTCTACGAGTCGCGGGTGGGCGACGTCTTCCTGCTCGGCTCCTCCTCCTGGCGGATCGAGGAGATCACCCACGACCGCGTGCTGGTCAGCCCGGCCCCCGGCCAGCCCGGGAAGATGCCGTTCTGGCACGGCGACGCCCCCGGCCGCCCGCTGGAGCTCGGCCGCGCCCTGGGCGCCTTCCTGCGCGAGGTCGGCAGCGCCACGCCCGAGGCCGGGCTCGACCGCGCCCGCGCCGCCGGCCTCGACGAGTGGGGCGCGGCCAACCTGCTGACCTACCTCGTCGAG
>DATIMX010000143.1:0-3705 GCA_035474935.1 Geodermatophilus sp.
GCGCTCGACCCGCACCTCCTCGCGGGAGACCGGCACGGTCTCGGTCACGTTCTCGGTGACCACGTACTTGCGCAGCCGGGCCCGGCCGACCTCCTCGGAGCGGGTGCCCACGTTCAGGCGCTCCTCCGAGCGGGTCATCGCCTCGTCGGTGGTGGGCCCGGAGGTGTCGTGGCCCACCGCACGGTCGCGCACGTCGTCGCGGACCCCGTCACCGTCGCGGTCGGTGCGCCCGGCGGCGCCGGCCATCCCCGCGGTGCCGGCCATGCCCGCCGTCCCCGCGGTACCGGTCGTGCCGGCCGTCGTGGTGTCGCTGACCGCCGTCTCGTCCCGGTCGGTACGCCCGGTGCCGGCCGCGCCCGTGGTGCCGATGTTCCCGGCAGTGCCGGCGGTCCCCGCCATCCCGGCGGTCCCGGCCGTGCCCGTCGTCCCGTCCCGGTCGGTGTGCCCGGTGCCGGCCATGCCGGCGGTGCCGATGTTCCCGGTCGTGGTGGTGTCGGTCGTCCCCTGGCCGGAGCCGAGCCCGTAGTAGTTGTAGAGCTCCTGCTCCTCCTGCGGCGACAGGTGCCCGTCGGTGTCGATCTTGGGCGCGTCCTTCACCTGGGCCTTGCTCACCGGTACGCGCACCCCGTCGTCGGTGAGGTCGGCGTCCCGGAGCGGGACGAAGGACTCCTTGGTGCCGAACAGGCCGGTGCGCACGGTGACCCACTCCGGCTGGCCGCTCTCGTCGTCGAGGTAGACCTCCGACGCCGAGCCGATCTTGTCGCCGCTCTGGTCGTAGACGTCCTTGCCGATCACGCGGCTGATGGCTTCGGTGCCGATCATGGTGGAGTCGCTCCCATCTGAGCTGGGTGGGTCCTGTCGATGACAGGGGTGTCCGCCCGGCGGGTCACGAAACGGCCACGGTCGTCCCGACACGCCCGGTCGGTGCCGGCGAGGGGGCCCGGAGACCCCGCGGCGTGTCGCGAGCACCGCGTCGGTGCAGCTCAGCGAGGAGGCAGCGGGAGGTGACGTGGATCACCCGGGATGCGTGACGAGCGATGACACAGGGTCATATTCGATCGCCCGGGCGTGTCGGACATCGCGCCGTCCCGGCGCGTCGGCCCCGCGGTCCGCGGTCCGCCTGCTCATCCTGGAGGGCGTGCCTCCCCGCTCGCCGTACGACAACCTGGTCCACCCGCGCACCGTGAAGAAGCCGAGTCCCCAGGTCGAGGCCGAGCGCGACCTGGTCGTGGAGGATCCGAGTTCGGGCTTCGTGGGCGCGGTCGTGCGCTGCGAGAAGGACGTCGTCCACCTCGAGGACCGCTTCGGCCGCGTCCGCGCCTACCCGCTCGGCCCCGGGTTCTGGGTCGACGGCCGGCCGGTCGTGCTGGTGCGGCCGAAGCCGCAGGCGCCGGCCGCCCCCACGCGCAGCGCGTCGGGCTCGACCTACGTCGCCGGCGCCCGCGCGCGCGTCGCCCGCGAGGGGCGCATCTACGTCGAGGGCAAGCACGACGCGGAGCTCGTCGAGAAGGTGTGGGGCCACGACCTGCGTATCGAGGGCGTCGTGGTCGAGCCGCTGCACGGCGTCGACGACCTCCCCGGCATCGTGCGCGACTTCCGTCCGGCCTCGGGACGACGCCTCGGCGTGCTGGTCGACCACCTGGTGACCGGCTCCAAGGAGTCCCGCATCGCCGCTGAGGTCATGCGGACGGGGGCCGGGGCCCCCGGCGAGCACGCCCTGGTCGTCGGCCACCCGTTCATCGACATCTGGCAGGCCGTCAAGCCGTCGGTCGTCGGGATCCGGGCCTGGCCGACGGTGCCCAAGGGCGAGTCGTGGAAGGACGGCGTCTGCCGCCGGCTGGGCTGGGAGGACGACACCGGCTACGTCTGGGCGCAGCGCATCCTCGCCCGGGTGCGCACCTGGACCGACCTGGAGCCGGCGCTGATCGGCCGCGTCGAGGAGCTCATCGACTTCGTCACGACGACACCGTGATCCTCCGGATCACACCGCCGCCAGGAGCCGTCCCCGACACACGCTGAGCCCACCCCGGCCTCGTCGGTGGCACTTGCCCGACGAGCACCGCGCTGCCATTGTCTCAATCTATTGATCCAATGAGCCAGAACGGGGTGCCGTCGTGAGCCTGCTCCTGCTGCTGCCCGTCCTCGCCGGGATGGCCGCACTCGTCGTCACCGGCGTCGTCCGGCGCTCGCCGCCGAGCCGGGAGCACGCCGTGACGGCGGCGCGGTCGCACGCGCGCCTCGGCTCTCTCGCCGCCGTCGTCCTGGGCGCCGCCGCGGCCCTGTGGGCGGGCACCGGCCGGCTGGAGGACGCCACCGGAGCAGGCGACCTCGGCGTCACCGCACTCCTGGTCCCGATCGCCTTCGGCGTGGTGCACACGGCGGTCCTGGGGGTCGCCGAGCTGACCTGGCCGCGACCCGAGGGCGCCGTGCGCCGGGCGCGACTGGCGCACCGGGGACTGCTGGACGCCGCTCCCCGCTGGCTGGTCCGGACGGCGACCGTCGCCGCTGCCGCCGCCGTCCTCACCCTCGCCGGAGGTGCGCTGCTGGCTGCGCCGGACGGGCGCAGCGTCACCGTCGAGGACGCGGCGTCGTCGGCGACCGCGAGCCCGTTCGCCGGGCCCGTCTACGGCCGCCCGGCGGCACTCGGGCTGCTGGTGCTCGCCGCCGTCACCGCAGGTGCGCTGTGGGTGGTGGCCGACCGCGCCGCCGTCGCGACCGACGACGACCGGGCCGAGGCGGCCCTGCGCGCGGCATCGGCGCACCGGGTCCTGCGCGGGGCCACCGCGGCGACCCTGACGGTCACCGGCGGGCTGCTGGGCGTCTCGGGTCATGCGGTGTGGAGTGTCGCGGCGTCGTCCGGGCGGGACGTCCTCGGCCTCCTCGGCATCGGGATCGCCGGCTGCGGCCTCGTCGCGCTCGTGGCCGGGTGCGTGCTCGTCTGCGTCCGGGCGCCGGACGTCCCGGCCGACGAGCCCGTCGCCCCGGCCTGAGCCCGTGACCCTCGACATCACCGTCGACGTCCGGGCCGCCACGCCGCCGTACGAGCAGATCCGCAGCCAGATCGCCGCCTACGTCGACGCCGGGCTCCTCGCCGAGGGCACCCGGCTGCCCACCATGCGCGCGCTCGCCGCCGACCTCGGCGTCGCCACCGGGACCGTGGCCCGCGCCTACGCCGAGCTGGAGGCCGCGGGGCTCGTCGCCAGCCGGCGGCGCGCCGGGACGGTCGTCACCGGCTCGCGTCCCACCGTCCCCGCCGAGCAGCGGCTGCAGCGGACGGCAGACGACCTCGCCGCCCAGGCCCGGGCGTCGGGCGTGGGCGACGAGGTCGTGCTGGCGCTGGTCCGCGCGGCGCTGCTCCGCGCCCGCTGAGCAGCCTCCTCCGGGCATCGCCCCGGCCCCGTCCAGAGGCTTGCCGCGAGCGTGCGAGCGGGGAGGAGGACGGGGTCCTCTCTCAGCCGGGGATGTAGTTGAAGGTGTCCGGGTCGGGACCGGTGCGCTCGCCGCGGTCCAGGCCGGTGAGGGTGGCCATGTCCTCGGTGCCGAGCTCGAAGTCGAACAGCTCGCCGTTCTCCTGCATGCGCTGGCGGGAGACCGACTTCGGGAAGACGACGTCCCCGCGCTGCACGTGCCACCGCAGCACGACCTGGGCCGGGGTGCGGCCCAGCCGCTCGGCGATGGCCACGATCGCCGGGTCGCCGAGCACCT
>DATIMX010000144.1:0-4292 GCA_035474935.1 Geodermatophilus sp.
TGAACTCCTCCTCGGTGAGGACGCCGGCGTCCCGGGCGGCTCCGAGCCTCACCAGCAGGTCCAGGCGGTCGTTGAGGGTGGAGATGGTCTCGGGCGTCAGCGCCGCCGGGACCAGCGGCTTCACGGTGGGGGCCGGCTCGACCGCGGTCGCGACCGGCACGCCGTTCGCCGCGCCCTCCGCTGCGCCGGACGACGACCCCGGCTCGGTGGTCCGCCGGCGCCGGTTCACCGCGGCGAGGAACAGTCGGAGGACCAGGCCGATGAGCACAAGGTCCCCGACCATGTGCACCGTGGTGAGGAGCCGGGCCACGGTGCTGACCGGGGCGATGTCGCCGAAACCCACCGTGGCGAACACGGTGACGACGAAGTACAGGCCGTCGACCCGGTCCAGGGGCTCGGTGAAGGCCCCCGGGTCGGTGCCGGAGAGCTGCACGTACGCGGTGGCGAACAGCAGGAGGAACAGCGGCACGGACAGGGCGATGCCCTCCACGGCCCGCAGGGCCGGGTGCGGCGCGCGCAGGATCAGCCGGACCTGCCAGGCGACGAGCAGCCCCACCACCAGCACGCCGGCTGCGAGCCCGATGACCGTCCTGGTGGTGAACCCGCGGTCGAGAGGGAGGAGGAAGTAGACGCCGATCATGCCGGCGGTCGTGAACAGCGTGCGCGTCGCGCCCAGGACCACCGGGCGGCGTCCCGAGCCACCGGGCGGCTGCTCGGCCGGCGGAGGATCTGCGGTGCCCGGTCCCGGGTGCCGCTCGGTGCGGGCGGGGCCATCCACGCCGGCGATGCTGCGGCCCTGCGGGGCGGGAGGGATCATCCGGGCCGGGTGAGCGTCCCTCAGTTGTCCGACCGGGACTGCACCCGCCCGGCGGCCGCGGCCTCGGCCAGCTGGCGGTGGTCGCCCTCGTTCACGTCGGCGCAGGCGGCGGCGTAGTCGGCCAGCGCGTTCTCGAAGGCGGCCGAGGAGCCGAGGTACCCGGCGATCGCGATCCGGTCGCCGGAGCGGGCGTGCGCGCGGGCGAGGCACCAGGCGCACAGCTCGCCGTAGATCCCCAACCCGTCGACCCGCAGCTCCTCCACCTCCATCGCTCCCTTCCAGTCACGCAGCTGCCGTACGTAGAAGTCCCGCTCGACCCCGTCGATGCCGGCCGTCCGCTGCCAGCCCAGGAAGATGTCGCTCGCCTGCTGCATCAGCCGTTGGCCCGCTACGACCCGCTGCCCCTGGTTGTCGTAGCTGCTGCGCCCGAGGAACTCCGCGTGCACCGAGGGGGCCGCTTCCTTGATCTGCAGCAGCAGCGGGTCGTCCGCGTCGCGCCCGACGAGCAGGACGACCCAGCAGCGGGTGTCGACACTGCCCACCCCGACGACCTTGCGGGCCATGTCGACGAAGGAGTAGCGCTCGAGCAGGATGCGGCGGTCGGACTGCAGCGAGCCGCGGTACTGCCCGATGAGCGCGTTGAAGGCCGCCTCGAGGTCCCGCTCCTCGGTCTCGGGAACCAGGTCGCGCAGTGGCACGAGCAGCGGGGCCTCCGCGCGGATGCGCAGTCGCCCGTCGACCACCTCGGTGAGCTTGCCGAACGCCTGCAGGGTGTCCCGTGTCCGTGCCCGTTCCAGCGCACGGGTCAGCCGCTTGCGCATGCCCGCATCCAGCCGGGGCGCGAGCTGCTCGCTGAGCTCCTCGGCGTCGATCCGCGTGTACCAGACCTCGATGTCCCGGGCCGCCGCGAACCCCGCCATCGCGGTCCGGTAGCGCGCGCCGGCCGCGACGGTGAGGCCGCGCCGCTGCTTCCGGGACAGACCGTTGTGCCGGCCGGCGATCTCCAGGCTGGCGACCAGCCGCTTGACGTCGTGCTCGAACGGTCCGGGCAGGGTCTCGTCGAAGTCGTTGGTGTCGAACACCAGCCGCCGCTCCGGCGAGCCGTAGAGGCCGAAGTTGGCCGCGTGCGCGTCCCCGCACATCTGCACGGTCAGGCCGGACCGCGGCGCGTCGGCGAGGTCGGCGGCCATGACCCGGGCGGCGCCCCGGTAGTAGGCGAAGGGGGACTGGAGCATCCGCCCGTAGCGGATCGGTCGGAGCTCCGGCAGCCGGTCGACCGCCTGCTCCTCGAGCAGGGTCAGCGGGTCGCGCGAGCGCGTCGCCCCGGGGGACTCCGCGTGCGCGCCGAGGGGCACGGCCGCGCGCAGCGCCTTGCCTGCGGACCTCCGCTCCTGCGGCGTGGGGCGGGCGTCCTGGGAAGGGGCCCGATCCGGGGAGGCCGGGGTCGCGGTCAGCACGACTCGCGCACCTCGTCGACGAGGGCGCGGGCATCACGGAGGAGGACGTCGATGGCGGAGGCGACGGCGCCCAGCGTCTGCGCGGACGGGGCGCCCTGCGCCGTGTCGACGGCGGTCTGCACCGCGTCGGCGTCGGCCTGCACGCGGTCGACCTCGCCGGCGTACTCGTCCCGGGCGTCGGTGCCCAGTTGCGCCAGGTCGGTCTTCACCGACGCGAACGCCTGCCGCACGGCGTCGGTGCCATCCTCGACGGGCTGGACGTCCGAGAGCGCGTCGAGCGACGTCCGCAGCTCGTCCGCGGCATCGCACACCACCGCACTCGAGGACGCCGCCGCACTCGACGACGCGTCCGAGCCCGAGCAGGCGGTGATCGCCACCGCGACGACGACGGCTCCGATCCCGGCTGCGCATCTCCGCCTCATGACCCGACGGTGCCCGGCCGGGTGGGCGGCTGCGTCATCCAGGAGGGGTGAGGTCGCCGCCCGCGCTGAAGGCGAATCTCAGGGCCGGAAGCGCAGCCGGGGAGGAAAACGAGATGACCGCCAACGTGTCCAGCCCGTACGCGGCGGCACCGTCGGGACACAAGGGGCTCCGGGTCGCGGTCGGGCTGCTCGGCCTGGCGGTCGTGGCCCTGGGCATCGTCCTGCTGTTCAACCCCGTCGCCGCCGCACGTAGCCTGGCACTGCTGCTCGGCCTGGCCTTCGTCGTCAGCGGGTTGCTGGAGATCGCCGTGGGGTGGGGCGCCGATCGGCACCGCGTGGGATCGTTCGTGCTCGGGGCGGTCCTCGTGGTCGGCGGCGTCCTGGCCGCGTTCTGGCCCGGCCTCACGCTCTGGACGCTGGTGCTGATCACCGGGCTGTCCCTGATCGTCCACGGCGCCGGGCGGGTCGGCCTCGCCGTCGTCGCGCGACGCGAGATCCCCGGGTGGGGGTGGCTCGTCGCGCTCGGCGCGGTCAACGTCATCGTGGGCGTGCTGGCCATCGTCTGGCCGCAGGCGACCGTCCTCGTGCTGTGCATCGTCTTCGGCCTGCAGGTCCTCTTCCTCGGCCTGGCACTGGTGGTCGCCGGGTTCTGG
Organism: Geodermatophilus sp.; assembly: GCA_035474935.1. Taxonomy (GTDB): domain Bacteria; phylum Actinomycetota; class Actinomycetes; order Mycobacteriales; family Geodermatophilaceae; genus Geodermatophilus. The sequence goes on from DATIMX010000144.1 coordinate 3,350, forward strand.
CGCCCCAGCACCGAGCAGGGCCTCCCGCCGATGGGTTGAGCAACCCCGTCCGCACGACCGTGCCGGCCGGCCGGCCGGCACCGACCGAACACCAGGAGCCGACATGCCCGGACTGCTGCGGGGAATGGCCCGCACCGCCGTCGTCGCCGGGACGGCGACCGCCGTGTCCAACCGCGTCTCCCGCCGCCAGGCCGGCCGGTGGGCCAACCAGCAGGCCCCATCCGCGCCGGAACAGCAGGACGCCGAGCCTGCGGGGCCGCCGCGCACCGACACGAACACCAAGCTGGCCCAGCTGCGCGAGCTGGCCCAGCTCCGGGACTCCGGCGTCCTCGACGAGGCGGAGTTCGAGCTCCAGAAGAGCCAGATCCTCAACTCCTGACCCCGGACCACCCCGGTTCCGGCCCCGCACACCCGAGGAGAGACCGTCCATGGCCACCATGACCGTCTGGAAGTTCCCCACCGCCGGCGGCGCCGACAGAGCCGAGGCGACGCTCAAGGACCTGCAGCGCAGGGAGCTGATCCGGATCCACGACGCCGCGATCGTCACCTACCCCGAGGGGGCGAAGAAGCCGAAGACGCGTCAGCTCAGCAACCTCGCGGGGGCAGGTGCCCTCGGCGGTGCGTTCTGGGGGATGCTGTTCGGCCTGATCTTCCTCGTCCCGTTGCTCGGCATGGCGGTCGGGGCCGCGATGGGGGCGCTCACCGGCAGCATGACCGACGTGGGCATCGACGACGCCTTCATCCGCCGGATGCGCGATGAGATCCAGCCGGGGACCTCGGCGCTGTTCATCCTCTCCTCCGGCGCGGTGGTCGACAAGGTGAAGGAGGCCTTCGAGGGCCAGCAGATGGTCCTCGTCGAGACCAACCTCAGCCACGAGCAGGAGGACAAGCTGCGCGAGGTCTTCGCCGAGGAGGAGCCGACCTCCGCCAGCACGAGCTGAGC
>DATIMX010000145.1:0-16334 GCA_035474935.1 Geodermatophilus sp.
GACCCACATGTTCAGGCTGAACTGGTAGCAGATCATCGCCGACGCGAGCGCCGTCGTGGTCACCGTGACACCGGCGGACAGGTCGAACTCGCCGCCGATCATCAGCAGCGCCACGCCGACCGCGACGATGCCGATGGTCGACGAGGCGTAGAGGACCGTCGCCAGCGCCGGGAGGGTCCGGAACGCCGGTGCGACGGCCCAGAAGAAGGCGAAGATCACGATCGCCGCGGCCAGCGCGCCGATCTCGGGACGGGCGAGGACGCGGGAGACGAGGGATCGTTGGGTGCGTCCCGGCGGTGCCGCGGGCGCGGTGGACGGCTTCGCCGCCACGGATGAGCTCATGACTGCTCCAGGGCTGGGCGGGAGGGTGGGGGGAGCCGGGTTCCCCCGGCTCCCCCCAGCGGGTCAGCGGGTGTTGTTCTCCGCGTACTGGACGATCGGGCCGATGTTGCTCTGGTCGACGACGGACGGGCCGGTCAGCACCGGGCCACCGCCGCCGATGTCGTTGCCGTTGGTGAGGTTCAGCCACAGCGAGGTCACGGCCATGTAGCCCTGGACGTAGGGCTGCTGGTCGACCGAGAAGAGGATGCCGCCGCTCTCGATCTGCTTGGCCACGTCGGCGTTGAGGTCGAAGGTCGCGATGTTGGCCTGGCTGCCCGCGTCGGTCTTGGCCTGCTGGGCGGCCAGTGCGATGTCGGCACCGAGCGCGACCACGTTGGCGACCGAGGGGTCCTGCTGCAGCTTGGCCCCGATGGTCTGCTGCACCGCAGGCAGGTCGCGGCCGTTGACGTAGAGGATCTCGGTGTCGGGCTGTGTCTTCGCCACACCGGCGCAGCGGGCCTCGAGCTGGACCTGGCCCTGCTCCTGGATGACGCAGACGGTGTGGCCGGGGCTCTCCGCGGCGAGCTTCGTACCGACGGTCTGGCCGGCGAGGTCCTCGTCGGAGCCGAAGTACATGCCGACGCCGTAGTTGGTGTAGTCGTTGATCCCGGCGTTGAACGCGACCGTCGGGATCCCGGCGTCGACCGCCTTCTGCACGTTGGGCCCGACGGCGTCGGGGGTGGGCATCGTGGTCGCCAGCCCGTCGACGCCCTGGTCGATCGCGTTCTGGATGAGTGTCGACTGCTCGCCGGCGTCCTGGTTGTTCGAGTAGTTCAGCGTGATGTTGTGGTTCGCGGCGGCCGCCTCGGCCCCGTTCCGGATCTTGTCCCAGAACGTGTCGCCGGGGGCCTCGTGCGTGACCATCGCGATGGTGAAGCTCTCGCCCTCCGCAGCAGCACCGCCGCCCGCGTCCTGTGCCCCGCCCTGGCTGCTGCACGCCGCCAGCGCCACGGTCGCCGCGCTGACCGCCACCGCCGCTTGCAGCGACCTCCGGGTGTTCTTCATGCACGTCTCCTCGTCGGGATGGCCACCCTCCTGGTGGCTGCGGGCCTGCCCAGAGCCCGGTCGACGACCCCCGCGGCGCCGTCCATATGTCTGGACATAGTGACATGCAGAATGTGACATGGCCCACCAGAGGCGTCAAGCCTCCTCCGTGTGCGCGATCACGCCCAGCCCCCGGCGGCACGGATCCTGGTGCGTCAGCCGGCCGGGACCTCGACCCGGGTGCCGGTCGCCGAGGAGGAGACGAGCGCGTCGAGGACGACCGCGGCACGGACGGCGTCGGTCAGGTCCACGCCGACGGGCCGGCCGGCTCCGACCGAGGCGAGCAGGTCGCGCAGCTCGACGACCTTGAGGTCGTCGTAGCCCATCGCGATGCCGGCACCGGGCTGGAAGGCGGCGTACTCCCCGGCCCCCGGCCCGACCAGGACCGTGGCGACCGACTGGTCCTGCGCGGCCGGTCCGCGGCTGAGCTGGAGCTCGCCCATCCGGCGGAAGTCCCAGGCCAGGCGCCCCGCCGTCCCGTGGACCTCGAAGCCGTAGGCGTTCTGCTCCCCCACGGCCACCCGGCTGGCCTCGAGCACCACCCGGGCACCGGTCGACAGGCGCATCAGCGCAGCCACGTGGTCGTCGTTCTCCACCGGCCCGGGGACGCCTCCGGTCGCGACGGCGTGCCCGGACGTCGCGCCGGTCGGGCGGAGTCGTTCGGGGATGAAGACGGCGGTGTCGGCGAGCACCGAGGTGATCTCGTCGTTCAGGACGTGCCGGACGAGGTCGACGGCGTGCGAGGCGAGGTCCCCCAGGACGCCGCTGCCGCCCCGCGCCTGCTCGTACCGCCAGGTCAGCGCGCCCTCGGGAGCAGCGGCGTAGTCGCTGAGGAAGGCGAACCGGGCGTGCGTGACCCGGCCGATCGCCCCCTCGTCGACCAGCCGGCGGGCCAGGGCCACCGCGGGCGCGTGCCGGTAGTTGAAGCCCACGGTGCCCTGCACACCGGCCGCGGCGGCGGCACCGGCCACCGCGCGGGCGTCGTCCGCGGTGAGCCCCACGGGCTTCTCGATCCACAGGTGCCGGCCGGCCTCTGCGACGGCCACGCCGATCTCCCGGTGCAGCCAGTTCGGGGCGGTCACCGAGACGAGCTCGACCCGCGGGTCGGCCAGCAGCTCGCGCCAGTCCGCCGTCGCGGAGGCGAACCCGAACTGCGCGGCGGCCGCCTCGGCGCGGCCCGGGACGTCGTCGGCGACCGCGACCAGCTGCGGGACCAGGCCCAGGTCCGGGAAGTGGTGCCGCAGCCGCGCGTGGGCCTGGGCGTGCACCCGGCCCATCCACCCGAACCCGATGACCCCTACGCCGATCGTCCCCATGGACGCCCCCTCTGCAGCCGGCCGAGGAGCGCGAGCCTAGGGCCGGAGGCAACCTGGCCGGATGGGGACGGACGCCCCGGCTACCGCACGGCCCACGCGCTCGGGGGCCAGGTCAGGTCTGGGGGCGCACGGTCAGGAGCTGCTCGGCCCGGCCCACCGCTCCGGTGCGGTCGTGGAGCACGGTCGTGGTGAGGCCGCACCCGTCCGGCCCGAAGACGACGGTGGTGTCCAGGCCCACCCAGGGACCCGCGGGCTGCCGGTGCAGGTGGATGGTCAGGTCGACGTTGGGGAACATCCACGCCTCCGGCGACTCCCGCACCGCGATGCCGTTGGCGGTGTCGACCAGGCCGACGAACCGGGCGAGTTCGCTCACGGGCTCCTCCGCGACGAGGGCGACCGGGGTGGCGAGCCACACGGTGGCCCGCCCCGGCTCGGGCGCGCGCAGCGGGCGCACGTCGAGCGAGGCGATGTAGCCGCCGGGCCACACACCGGACAGCTCCGCCGATGCGAGACCGTCCGGCGGGGGCAGCGGGTCGGGGTGGCCGCCGGCCACCGCCGCGGTGTCGTGCCGCGCCAGGCGCCACGCACGGGCGCGCAGGACGGGGCGCCCGCCGGAGGCGGCGACGGCCTCGAGCAGCTCGATGGTGCGCCCGGGGCGCACCACCTCCACGTGGACGTCGACCTCGGCGATCGGGACGACCCCGAGGATGTCGAACGCGATGCGGGCGGTGGACAGTCCGTCGGTCCCGCGCTCGGCCACGAACCGGTCGACCGCGTGCACGAGCAGCCCGTTGAGCGGGCTGATGTGCTGCGCGGTCACCGACCACGCGCCGCCGGTGTGCTCGGTGGCCCGGTACCGGCCGGGGGCGAGGCGCTCGAAGTACGCCGGCGGCGCGGCGGTCGGGACGGGGCCGGGCACGGTCGACTCCCCGGGAGCAGGGTGGCAGGGCCACGCGGACGGCGGTGTCCCCGAGGATGCCAACCGGGGACGCGGGCCCTGCGCGGTGGGCACTCACCGGTTGATCGACGCAACGATCTGGGACCCTGGAGGCCATGACGGTCGCCCGGTCCCCCCGCGCCCTCGTTCCGGTGCTGGTCTTCGTCGGCACGGTGGTCGCCGTCATCAGCAGCCTGGGTGCGCCGCTGGTGCCGGCGATCGCCGAGACCATGCGGACGACGCTGCCGAGCGCCCAGTGGTCGCTGACCGCCACGCTGCTCGTGGGCGCGGTGGCCACACCGGTCGTCGGGCGGCTCGGCGACGGTCCGCACCGGCGCGGTGTCGTCCTCGCCGTCCTCGCGGTCGTGACGCTCGGCGGCGTGCTGGCCGCCCTGCCGCTGGGGCTGGGGTGGCTGATCGCCGGCCGCGCGCTGCAGGGCGTCGGGCTCGGGCTCACCCCGCTGGCCATGGCCACCGCCCGCGAGGCGCTCGAGGGCGAACGGTCGCGGTCGACCATCGCCGTGCTGTCGGTGACGGTGGTCTCCGGTGTCGGGCTCGGCTATCCCTTGGCGGGCCTGGTGGCCGAACTGGGCGGGGTGCACGCCGCGTTCTGGGCCGGCGCGGCCGTCAGCCTCGCTGCGCTGCTGGCCTGCGCGGCTGTCCTGCCGCCGTCGACGGCGGCTCCGCGGGGGCGGCTGGACGTCGTCGGCGCGCTCCTCCTCGGAGCCGGGGTGGCCGGGCTGCTGTTCGCCCTCGGCCAGGTCGAGGTGTGGGGCTGGGCGTCACCGCTGCTGTGGGCGCTGGCCGCCGCCTCGGCGGTCGCGCTGCTGGCCTGGGTGCCCTGGGAGCGCCGGACGACCTGGCCCCTGGTCGACCTGCGCCTCGCCCGGGGACGCCCGGCGCTCACCGCCCACGCGGCGGCCCTGCTGGTCGGGCTGTCCAACTACCTGCTGCTCACGGCCGTGCCCGTGCTCGCCCAGGCCCCGGTGTCGGACGGCGCGGGCTTCGGCACCTCCATCGTCGTCGCCGGGCTGGCGTTGCTGCCGTTCTCGGCGGCGAGCGTGCTGGGCGGGCGGCTGGCCCGGCTGCTGGCCGACCGCGCGGGCCGGCACGTCGTCCTCCCGGTCGCGGCGGCCGTGCAGGGCACCGCGTTCGTCCTGTTCGCCCTGGTCCGCTCGGACCTCTGGCAGCTCTTCCTCGTCATGGCCGTCGCCGGCCTGGGGGTCGGGGCCTCGTTCGCGGCGTTCCCCGCGCTGGTCGTCTCCGCCGTCCCGCCCTCGGAGACCGGGAGCGCGATGAGCCTCAACCAGGTGCTGCGGTACGTGGGCTTCGCGCTCGGCAGCGCCCTCACCGCCACCGTGCTGGCCGCGGCCACGCCCTCCGGCGCAGCGGCACCGGCCGCCGGCGGCTACACGACCCTCGGCGTCGTCGGCGTCGCGGTGTGCGCGACGACGGCGGTCGTCGCCTGGCTGGGGCTCGGGCTGGGGCGCCGCTCCTCCCCCGACCGGCCCGCGGACGCCGCGGCCCCGAGCGGCCAGCTCTCGGCGCGGTAGCCGGCCGGCCGGGGGCACCCGGGCGGCGCAGTCGGGCGCCGTCGTCGCCTACCTCGCGGGTCATCGACCGGCGCCTGCACCAGCGGCAACGTGTCGGCCATGACCACCACCACCGTTCGTCCCGTTCCCTCGCTGCTGCGGCTCGCGCTGCGCCTGGACGCCGTCGTCACCGCGGCCAACGGCGCCGCCTACCTGCTCGCTGCGCCGCTGCTCGGCGACCTGCTCGGCCTGCCCGCCGGCTGGCTGCGCGGCGTCGGGGTCTTCCTGCTGCTCTTCGGCGCCGTCGTCTGGGCGGTCGCCGCCCGGCCCGCGCCGCCCGCCGTCGGCACCGTCGTGGCGGCCAACGTGCTGTGGGCCGTCGGCAGCGTCGTCATCGCGGCGACCGGCGTGGGCGGCCCCACGGCCGTCGGTGCAGCGTGGACCGTGCTGCAGGCCGTCGTCGTGGCCGGCTTCGCCGCCCTGCAGGTCGCCGGCCTGCGCCGGTCCTGAGCCCGACCCGGCCGGCCGACGTCGCCCCGCCGTCCTCCGCGACGCGCAGCGTGGCGGAGGACGGGCCGGTGCCCGGGCACACTCGCCGGCGTGGTGCGGCCGCACTGCTGCACGACGGCCTCATCTGCGAGCGGCGCGCCGGGGTGGTCCCGCTGCCCGACCCGATGTGACCGGTACCCGGGCACCGGCGTTCCGGGCGGTCGCCACCGGTCGGGGGACGACGGCTGCGGGTGGGGACCGGCCACGAGCGACGCTCAGCCGGGCACGTCGCACCCCCCGCCTGCGACGGCGCCGGCCTCGTCGGTGCTCGTGTCGGGGAAGGAGTGGTGCTCGTGGGCGACCACCCAGCGGCCGTCCTCCTTGCGGAGGCCCAGCGTCAGGCGCAGGCGCAGGTCCGGGTCACGCGCGAGGTCCTGCGGTGTGCCGCAGCGCAGCAGCGCGTGGGCGAAGGCGACGTCGGTGCCGGCGGTCACCTCCAGTGCGGTGAGCTCGAAGCAGGCGCCCTGCCGCTGCCAGGCGAAGAAGTCCGGCCAGGTGTCGCGGTAGGCCGCGATGCCCCGCACGCCCTCCCGCGGCGGCGGGACGTCGAACATGACGACGTCCTCGGCGTGGGCGTCGAGCACGGCGTCGAGGTCGCCGGTGTGCACCGCCTGCGCCCACCGCTCCACCAGCGTCCTGATCTGCTGCTCGTCCGTGGTCACGACGTCCTCCTCGGGTCGGTCCGGCGAGCTCCGACGAGCTCCTGCCGTCCCTACAACCCCGCCCGGGGCACGGACTCATCGCACGTGTCCGCCGGACTCAGGTGGGCAGCCACGGCGGCAGGTCGAAGGCGGCGAAGTCGGCCTCCAGGAACGACACCACCTCGCCGACCCGCAGACCGGCCTCCGACCGGCGCAGGGCGAGCACGTCCAGCCCGAGGGGCAGGTACGCGCCTCGGGCGGCGTCCCGGGCGTAGGTGCCGAAGGCCAGCTGGCCGTTGGCCCGGGCGGGCAGGAACCGCCACCGCTCCCGCGTCGTGACCTCGCGCAGGAAGCCGCGGATCTCGTCCGGACCGCGGTACCAGGTCGGCAGCGGCGGCATCGAGTAGGTGGCGTCCTCGGTGAGCATGGCCACGAGGGCGTCGACGTCGCCGGCCTCCCAGGCGGTGGCGTAGCGCCGCGCCAGCTCCCGCACCGCGTCCGCGCCGGCGGTCGTCAGCACGGCCCGCTGGGAGACGTCGGGCGTGCGGGCGCCGACGGCCGCACGTGCGCGCTGCAGCGCGCTGTTCACCGCCGGCACCGAGGTCCGCAACTGGGCGGCGACCTCGGCGGCGGAGAAGCCGAGCAGCTCACGCAGCAGCAGCACCGCCCGCTGCCGGCCCGGGACGTGCTGCAGGGCGGCGATGAACGCCAGCTCCATCTGCTCGCGGGCGACGACGCTCGCCGCCGGGTCCCCGTGCTGCGCCGCACCGTCGGGACGGGGCTCCAGCCACGCCACCTCCTCGGCCGACGGACCGCCCGGACGCAGGTCGGTGGGCAGCTCCCGGCGGCCGCGCCGCTCGATCGTGGTCAGGCACCGGTTGGTGGCGATCCGGTACAGCCAGGCACGCAGCGTCCCGCGGTCCTCGAAGCGGTCCAGCGCCCGCCAGGCACGGGTCAGGGTCTCCTGGACGGCGTCCTCGGCGTCGTGGGTCGAGCCCAGCATCCGGTAGCAGTGCGCCCGCAGCTCCCCCAGCACCGGCTCGACCACCAGCCCGAACGCCACCGGGTCCCCCGCCCGAGCGGCGGCGAGGTGCCGCTCCGCAGCGACTCCGATCACCTCCACCACCGGGCCTCCCTCCTGGCCGCGCCGCAGCGGGTCCCACCCCTGTAGACCCCGCGAGCGGGCCGGACTCACCGCTTCCCCGCACCGAGCACGGGCGACGCGCCCTCGCCCGCGCGGGGCCGGCCGAGCCCCACCCGACCGCGGCGCGGCACGGCCGACGACGTCACCGGCGGCGACCTGTCACGCTCTCCCCACCCGGCGATCGGTCCGCCGTCACCACACCGACGACTCGGCCACCGCACTCAGCCCGGGTGCGGTGGGTGCCCCTCGGCGAGCAACGCATCGAGGTGTGCGGCGCCCCGGAGGAGGGCGCGCGAGCGGGCGTCGACGTCGGCGTCCCGGGCGGCCAGCGAGGCTCCCACCTCGTCCCACCGACGTCCGCGACGCAGCTCCGGCACCAGGGCCCGCAGGGGGCCGATGCCGTACCCGGCCCGGCGCAGCTGGGAGACGATGCGCGCGTCCCGGACGTCGCCCGGCGCGTAGCTGCGCGCCCCGCCCGGCGAACGGCGGGGCACCACGAGCCCCTCGGCGTCCCAGTGCCGCAGCGTCGAGGTCCGGACGCCGAGGGCACCGGCGAGCTCGGCGATGCCCATCGCGTCCGACGGCCACGGCTCGTCGATCGGCTCGGCCGCGATCGCCGCGGCCGCCTCCTGCGCCAGCGCGACGTCCCGCCGCTCGGTGTGCAGCCGGGCGTGCGCGGCGTCGAGGAGCGCCAAGAGCTGCGACGGCCGGCCGTCGTACGCGGCGCGCAGCAGCCGCCTGGCCTCCACCGGGCCGATGGCGGCCGCGACGGCGCGGTAGGCCAGCGCCGCCTGCACGTGCACCTCGGTCCAGCTGCGGTAGCCGGAGGCGGTGCGCGCCGCGGGCGGCAGGACACCGTCCGCTTCGAGGTCCCGGACCTGCTGGACCGAGTACCCGGCCCGCCGTGCGACGTCGACCGTCCGCAGGCCCGACTGGGGACTTCTCACGCGATCCTCTCGGTCGAGACCGCCCAAGTCTCCACGGGCACCTCAACGAGACGCTGGAGGCATGAGGATGGACGAGGTCATCGCGTTCGTCGAGGGCCTGGGCGGCGTGCTGACGCTCCGGCCGCAGCCCGGCGACGGGTCGCCCGAGGTCAGCTGGGGTGACGCGTTCCTCTATCACGCCCCCGACGGGGTCGTGCCGAGGACGCAGCCCTTCGCCACCGTCGTGACCAAGGACTACCCGGGCGACGAGGGCTCGCGGCTGGACCGGCCCGGCGCCTTCCGCGTCAACATCGCTGCCGGGATCGACGAGTTCCGGCGGTGGACCGGTCGCGCTCCCCGGGAGCGGGCCACCGAGGACGTCGACCCGAGCACGCCGGACGTCGTGATCGCCCACCCCGTCTACGGCCACCTGGGCTGGCTGGCGGTGGTCGACCCGGGTCCGCGGACCGAGGACGCACTCCGCGACCTGCTCCGGACGGCGCACGCCCTCGCGCAGGCCCGCTACGAGCGCCGCGGCGGGACGATCCCGCACTGATCCCACCGTCCTCTGACTACGGTCAGAGGATGGACGACGAGGCGGTGGCCCAGGTCCGCCGGTTCAACCGGACGGTCACCCAGCGGATCGGCGCCCTGGAGGACGCGTTCCTCGCCCGGAGCCGGCCGCTCGGCCACTCCCGGGTGCTGTGGGAGATCGGCGCGGAGGGCACCGATGTGAGGGCGCTGCGGTCCCGGCTCGACCTGGACTCCGGGTACCTGAGCCGGATGCTCCGGGCGCTGGAGGCCGAGGGGCTCGTCGCGGTGGGGGCCAGCACCGTTGACGGGCGGGTCCGCGTGGCCCGGCTGACGCGGGCCGGCGTCCGGGAGCGTGCCGAGCTGGACGCCCGCTCCGACGAGGCGGCCGCCGCGGTGCTCGCCGGGCTCGGGCGGTCGCAGCAGGGCCGGCTGGTCGCCGCGATGGCCGAGGTGGACCGACTGCTGCGAGCGTCGATGGTCGACGTCCGCCCGGCCGACCCCCGCGACCCGGACGCGCGGGCCTGCATCGCCGCGTACTTCGCCGAGCTCGCCCGCCGCTTCGTGGGCGGCTTCAACCCCGGCCGCAGCCTTCCTGCCATGGACGACGAGCTCGTCCCGCCGGCGGGGCTGCTGCTCCTGGCCCGGCTGCACGGCGAGCCCGTGGGCTGTGCCGCGCTCAAGCTGCACGGGGAGCAGCCGGCGGAGGTCAAGCGGATGTGGGTGGCCGACGCCGTCCGCGGCCTCGGGGTGGGACGGCGGCTGCTCGGCGCGGTCGAGGAGCACGCCCGCGCCTCCGGCGTCCGGACGCTGCGGCTGGAGACCAACCGCACGCTCATCGAGGCGATCGCCCTCTACCGGTCGGCGGGGTACCGCGAGGTGCCCGCCTTCAACGACGAGCCCTTCGCCGACCACTGGTTCGAGAAGCACATCGGTGGGCGTCGAGCGGTATGCACACATCGAGCGCCGCAGGCGTTGGGGATAACGGAAGCTGGGGCGGAGAGGCCCGACCTCGTCGTGCGATCGTGTCCTCCCACGTCCCCACGTCGGGTCAGGAGGAGGCCATGACCGCACCGAGCCGTGAGGAGCAGCTCCGCGCGCTGTACCGGGCCTTCAACGCCCGCGACGTCGACACGGTGCTGGCCGCCATGGCCGAGGACGTCGACTGGCCCAACGGCTGGGAGGGCGGCCGGGTGGTCGGACACGACGCCGTCCGCCGGTACTGGGAACGCCAGTGGGCCCAGATCCGCCCGCACGTCGAGCCGACCTCGATCGCGGAACGCCCCGACGACACGGTCGAGGTCGGCGTCCACCAGGTGGTCCGCGACCGGACCGGTGCCCTGCTCGCGGTCGCCGACGTCCGGCACGTCTACACGTTCACCGGCGACCTCGTGCAGCGCATGGACGTCGAGGACTAGCCCTCAACCGCGAGGCATGCCGGTGTCCGACTCCCGCCCGGCGCGGTCGGGTCGTGCCCTGGCACGTCACTCCAGGAGGTCGAGGACCTCCTGCGGGATGGGCGGGCCGAGCGCCACCACCTCCGGAACCGGCTGCAGCGCCCACGGCGGCGGCTCGATCCCGTTCGCCTGCGCGGCGGTCCGGGCGAAGTGACGCTCGAAGCCGGCGGGCGTGCACACCAGCAGGTACCGCACCGGGGCGTCGCGGCGGTTGGCGAGTGCGTGCGCGACGCCGCGCGGAGCGAAGGCCAGCTGTCCGGCGGTCCGGGCGAGCAGGGCGTCGCCGACGCGGACGACGAGCTCACCCTCCAGGACGTAGAAGGTCTCGTCGAAGCCATGACTGTGCAGCGGCGGTCCCGCGCTGCGCGCCGGGACGACGTTCTCGACGACGGACAGGTGGCCGCCGCTGTCCTCGCTGCGCAGGAGCACGGTGCTGCGGAGGTCGGGAGGCATGCGCGTCCTCTCGCTGTCGACGGTGGGCGGCGCGGTCAGGCGCCGGCGGGCTCGAAGATCTCCACGGGGTTGCCGGAGGGGTCCTCGACCAGGACCTGCCTGCCTCCGGGCCCGCTGACGACGTCGTTGCGGAAGGCGACGCCGGCCGCGCGCAGCCGGCTCACCTCGGCGTCGAGGTCGTCGACGACGAGGTGGATGCGGTTCCAGCCGCCTGCCGCCGGCCTGCGGCCGTCGGCCAGGGGCCGCCCTGCCGTGCTGGCCGGGCCGCTGAGGATCAACCGGAGCGAGCCACGCACCAGCTCGGCGAGAGCGGGCCTGGCGTCGGCTCCCAGGACGAAGCCGAGCCGGCCCGCGTAGAAGGCGACGGCGGCGTCGACGTCATCGACCAGGTAGCGGACGCTGCCGAGCTCCTCCGGCACGGCCACCTCTCCCACTTCGCCACCCCCACGACCCACCGGGCCGGCATCGCGCCGGGTGAGCGCCTGACGGTCCTGCCTCCGAGCCTGCACGGCGGTGCTCCTCTGCTGTTGTCACATCGCCGCGGTCGGCGACGTCACACCACTGACGGACCGCGACCGGAGGATGTGACACGTGAGCGAGGACGCGGTACGAGCGGAGCTGCTGGCCGAGCAGTTCGAGACGCACCGCGCGCACCTGCGGGCGGTCGCGCAGCGGGTGCTCGGCTCCAGGGACGAGGCGGACGACGCCGTCCAGGAGGCATGGCTGCGCCTGCAGCGCACCGGATCCACCGGCGTGGACAACCTCGGCGGCTGGCTGACCACGGTCGTCGGCCGCGTCTGCCTCGACGTGCTGCGCCGCCGGGCCGCGCGCCGCGAGGAGCCGCTGGAGCTGCGCCCGTCGGATCCCGGGGGCGGGCCCGAGCCAGAACACGAGGCGGTGCTGGCCGACTCCGTCGGCCTCGCGCTCCTCGTCGTGCTCGACACGCTGACGCCGCCCGAGCGGCTCGCCTTCGTGCTGCACGACCTGTTCGCCGTCCCGTTCGACGATGTCGCGGCAGTCCTCGACCGCAGTCCGGCTGCGACGCGCCAGCTGGCCAGCCGCGCCCGGCGCCGGGTGCAGAACGCGGCTCCGGGCGCCGCCGGCCCCACGGACGCCGGGCGCCGTCAGGAGGTGGTGCAGGCGTTCCTCGCCGCTGCGCGCAACGGCGACTTCGCGGAGCTGCTGGTCGTGCTCGACCCGCACGTCGTGCTCCGCGCCGGCGCCGCCGTCCCCGCCCTCGGCGGGCTCGAGCGGCTCAGCGGTCACGAGGCGGTCGCCCGCGCCTTCCTCGGCAAGGCCCGGGCCGCACGCGCCGCGCTGCTCGACGGCGCTCCCGGCGCTGTGTTCACGCTGGACGGCCGACTGCGGGGAGCGCTGGAGTTCGTCGTCTCGGGTGGCCGGATCACCGCCGTCGAGGTCATCTCCGACCCCTCCGTCCTCGCCGCCCTCGACGTCGTGCTGGTCGAGACCTGAGCACGGGCCGGCCCACGACGGGTCGGGGTGGATGTGGCTCTCTCCTTGATCTCAACCGCGCACCACCCCGATGACGAGCAGGTCGGTCAGGGCCTCGGCGCGCTCCTCGGTCCGCAGCAGGAAGGCCCCGTCCACGACGATCGCCATCGCGGTGACCGCCGCCGCCACCGGTGCCCGCAGCTGCGAGGCCGCGAACAGCACGGGCAGGGCCAGCAACGGGTGGGCGACGTTCTCGGCGTCCGGGTAGAGCCGCACCAGCGCCCCGATGGCGACCACGCCCACGACCGGCATGGCCGGCCAGACGCACCACCGGGTCAGCCGGGAGTGGGCGACCGCGTGCGGCAGGGCGGCGAACACCAGCAGGCCGCCCAGCAGGAGCACGGCGACCGCGGGGCCGGCCGCCGACGAGGGCATGGGCTCCACGACCAGGTAGGCCGTCAGCAGGAAGGCGCCGGCCAGGAAGAACACGGTGGAGACGCGGGCGGCCTGCCGCTCGTCGCGTGGCCGGAGGACCGAGGAGTTCCGCGCACACCGCCGTCAACGGCACTTCCGGTGCCGGCCTCTACCGGGACGTGTGCACCGGCGCCCGGAGACCAGCCCTCGGGGGGAGGACGCCGGCGCAGCGCCCGCGGTGGCCGGGCCGCGGGGACGGCGGAGGCGGCGCCCCCTGGTCGGGGACGCCGCCTCTCGTTGGGGGGCCTGCCTGCTGAACCCCTGCCGTTCGTCAGCCGGCCGCCATGGCGTGCGGAGCGGCGGAGGCGACGAGGGCCCGCAGCTCCTCCAGGTCGAACGCGGCGCCCATGGCGAGGAACCCGGCCCGGTTGGGGTGCAGGTGGTCGCCGGGGCCGCCCACCGACGTGTTGGTGTCGTAGGCGGGCAGCAGCCGGCTGGGGTCGGCCGGGTCCTCGGTGGCCGCCGCGAAGTCGACCACGGCGTCGAAGGCCCCGCTGGTGCGGATGAAGTCGTTCACGGCCCGGCGCTGCTCGTCGGTCTCGGCCGTGCCGTAGTTGGCCAGGTTGTCCGCGGCGCCGCCCGAGGGCGTCAGCGTCGCCCCGATGATCGGGATCCCGGCGGCGTGCACCCGGTCGGCGATCTCCTCCATCCCGGCGATGACCTCGGCCGCGGTCGCGCCGCCGCCACCGATGTCGTTGATGCCCTCCAGCAGGACGACGGCACGCAGGCCGGGCTGGCTGAGCACGTCCTCGTCGAGGCGGTCGACGGCCGGCGGCCCGTCGCACGGGGTGCAGCCTCCCTCGAGGCGGCCCACCCGGGTGACCATGTTGCCGGCGATGCCCTGGTTGACGACCGAGACGACCTCCTCGTCGTCCTCGGCCAGCAGGCGGCGCTGCAGCACGTCGGGCCAGCGGTCGTTGCCGTTGATGGTGGAGAAGAAGCCGTCGGTGATGGAGTCCCCGAAGGCGACGACGGTCCCGGCGTCCTCCCGCTGGACCTCCAGCCCGGTCAGGAAGAACCAGCTCGTCGTGGAGTGCGGGAACGCCTCGTCGGTGAGGTCCCCGGTGTGGTCGCCCGCCCCCGGGTCCGTGACGTACGAGGAGGTGAAGGACGCCGCGTGCCAGGTCATCGGCCCGCTGGCGCCCTGGACGTGCAGGCTCACCGCCACGTTCGACCGCTGAGCCTCGGCGTCGGAGAGCTCCAGGGGGACGGCGTCACTGCGCACCTCCTCCCCCGGCTGCAGGGTCACCGACTGCTGGCCGTCGAAGGTGAGCTGCTGCTCGGTGCCCGGGACGACGGTGGCGCCGCTCTGCTGCAGGGCGGCGGTCGCGCCGCCGAAGGTCACCGGCTGCGTGCCGAACCGGTTGCTGAGCCGCACCCGCCACTCGTCGCCGCCGATGCCCGGGTGCACGACCATGCGCACGGTCTGGTCCTGCGCCTGCTCGTCGGGGAAGGCGTACTCGAGGAGGGGCTGCTCGACGCCCGGTACCACCTCTCCCGGCGGTCCGGGCTGCGCCACTGCGTAGCCGAGCGGGTAGACGCCCTGCGGCGCGGTGCTCCACGCCGCCACCCACGGCTCCGCGCCGGGGTCCTGGTGCGTCGTCACCGGCGGCGCCTGCTGCGGGGCGACCGCCAGCGCCGGTGCGGCCAGGACCACGCACCCGGCCGCCGTGAGGACGGCTGTCGTCAGGGATCGCACTCTCATGCTGTTTCCTCCTCGAACCAGCGACCCCGGTGGGGTCCGGAGCGTGGCGGGAGGCTAGGGACGCCGTGGGGAGCGGTGGCAACGGCACCCGTCCGACGATGTCGAACGGCGCTGCTCGCACTGCGCGTCGCCGCCGGACCGGCCCGGCACTCAGCCGGCGTCGGCCCAGGACGCGACGACCGACACGTCGAGCGGGAAGTCGACGGGGAAGGCACCGAAGAGCAGCCGGCCGGCCGTCGCGGCGGCTCGGCGCACCTCCTCGGCGACCGCGTCGGCGAGGTGCTCGGGCGCGTGGACGACGACCTCGTCGTGCAGGAAGAAGACCAGGTGCGGCCGCTGCTGCAGCGGGCCGCCGGCGCCCAGGCGCCACAGCCGGTTGCGCAGGTCGGCCAGCCAGCACAGGGCCCACTCGGCGCCGGTGCCCTGGACGACGAAGTTGCGGGTGAACCGCCCCCAGGCCCGGCGGTGCCGGTCGTGCTCCTCCCGGGAGCCGGCGACCTCGGCCGGCTCGCCCAGCACGACGGCGCGCTCGGCCCACGCGCCGGTGGGTCGGGGCGAGCCGCGGCCGAGCAGGGTGTGCACGACCTCCCCGCGCTCGCCGGCCCGGGCGGCCTCCTCGACCAGCCCGATGGCCCGCGGGTAGCGGCGGGTCAGGCGGGGCATGATGCGGCCGCTCTCGCCCCGGGTGGCGCCGTACATCGCGCCGAGGATCGCGACCTTGGCCTGCGCCCGCGTCTCGACCGCGCCGCCGGCCACCATGCCCTCGTACAGGTCGGCGGCCCGGGCGGCCTCGGCCATCGCGTCGTCCCCGCTCATGCCGGCGAGCACCCGCGGCTCGAGCTGGGCGACGTCGGCGACGACGAGCCGCCAGCCGTCGTCGGCGACCGCGGCCGGGCGGACCTGGACCGGGACGGAGAGCGCTCCCCCGCCGTTGGAGGCCCAGCGCCCGGTCACCACCCCGCCGGGCACGAACCACGACCGGAACCGACCCTCGCGGACCCAGGCCTCCAGCCAGGCCCAGCCGTTGGCGGTCAGCAACCGGGAGAGCCGCTTGTACTCCAGCAGCGGCGGGACGACGGGGTGGTCGAGCTGCTCGAGCGTCCAGGAGCGGGTGTCCTCCACCGCCAGCCCCGCCGACTGCAGCGCCCGCAGCAGCGCGCCGGGCGAGTCCGGGTTCAGCTCCGGTGCCCGCAGCGCCGCGCGGACCTCCCGGGCCAGCGCCTCCAGCACCGCGGGGCGGGAGCCGTGGGGCGGGCGCGGACCCAGCAGCTCGGTGAGCAGGCGCTCGTGCACGTCGGCCCGCCACGGCAGCCCGGTGTGCGTCATCTCGGCCGCCACCAGCGCCCCGGAGGACTCGGCCGCCAGCAGCAGCGCCAGGCGGGCGGGGTGCGTCGACGCGGCCAGCGCGGCCTGCTGGCGCTCGTGCTCGGCGACCGGGTCCAGGCCGTCGGCCGGGTCCTCGAGCGGGAACAGCGCCGGGTCGGCGGGGGTCACCGGCCGCAGCGCGTCCCAGGCCGCGGTGTCGCCGGCGAGCACGGCCTGGTCGACGAAGGGCGAGCGCCGCAGCACCGCGTGGGTGAGCCGCAGGTCGGTGCAGCGCTCGACCCGGACGCCGGCGTCGAGCAGCGCCGGGTACCAGCGGGTGGTGTCATCCCACACCCAGCGGACCGGGACGCGCTCCCGCTCCCGGACGAACGCCGCGAGCCCGCCGGCGGGCAGCCGCGTCTCGCCGACCGTCGTCCCGTCGTCGGCGAGCTCCCGGGCCGCCACCGCGCCCTCGGCCCGGCGCACG
>DATIMX010000146.1:0-8538 GCA_035474935.1 Geodermatophilus sp.
TGCTCGACACCGGACGACGGCGATGGCGACGGCAGCCCGGCGGCCGGCGGGCCGTGGTGAGGCCGGCCGGCTCAGACGGTCGCGGTGAGGCTGTCGGTGTAGCCGTCGTAGGGCAGTGTCGTGGTGGCCACCGTCTCACCGTCGACGATCCGGTTGATCCGGAAGGCGGCGATGTCAGCCTTGTGCACCACCCGGTCGCCGGCGGCGGTGCAGACCTCGTTGAAGACCACCGACGACACGGTGCCGGCACGCATGCAGGCGGCGATGTCGGCGCCGTCCCGGGTCTGCACGTCGACCGAGTACTCAGCCCGGGGGGCCGCGCCCCACTGCAGGGCGACGGTGTTGATCGTGTGCAGGGAGCCGTCGGCCTTGAACACCAGCGGCTGGACGTAGACGTCGCGGCCGGCGTAGACGCCGGTGGGGGAGAACCGGCCGACGTGGTACAGCGTGTAGAACTGGCCGTGCCGGTCGGTGACGGTGTTGTGCCCCTGGTTCTCGATCAGCTGCCCGTCGTGCGTCTTGAGCGGCGATGAGAGGGAGTACCGCTGGCGCTCGCGGGTCAGGTCGCTCACCTGGGCGCCCATGAAGTAGCTCATCGCGTACTCGCTCCGGAAGTCTCCTTGGCTGTAGACGAGGTAGTGCCGGCCGTCACGGCCGAAGAGGGTGGGCGCCTCGTTGACCATCTCCTCGGCCGGCGTCGTCGGCCGGGTCACCTCGAAGAGCTCCTCCGGTGCGTCGAGTGGATAGGCCGACACCACGTTGCCGCCCTCCGGGAGGAACCAGGTGTAGTGCATCCACCGGCGGGAGCCGTCGAAGTACACCGACGGGTCCAGTCGCATCGCCTTGTCGCACCCGTCGGCCGGGCAGCCCGGCGTCACGTAGGTGCGGGGATGTCCCGTGTCCCCGTCGATCGTGTGCGGTGCACCGAACTGCATGTCGTCGTTCGTCGCCGGCGCCGTCGCGTAGAAGATCGTCGGCGCGCTGTCGTCCGAGGGGCAAGGCTCGCCCTTGGCCACCCGGTTGGCCACGAAGTGGAGCACGTAGGCGTCGCCCTGCTTGTCCAGGTCCGGAGCCCAGTGGCGGCAGTAGTCGTGGAGGGGGTCGTGCTCGCTGGGGTCGTAGCGGCGGAGCAGGCTGAACGTCTGCAGATCGGTCGAGGTGTAGATCGGCAGGACGTCCTGGGGCGACGTCCCGGACAGGAAGTACAGGTCGTCGTCGACCTTGTAGACGTCGGGGTCGGCGAGCCCCTCGACGGCGAGCTGCCGGCCGTACGGCGAACTCTCGGCGTGCGCGGGGACGGAGCCGACGCCCGCCAGCAGAGGCAGCAGGACGGCGAGCAGGCCGAGCAGCGTGAACGGCTGCCTGCACCGCGGGCGCCGGCGCCCGGGGCCAGCGCCGTGGGGCGCTCGGGCGGACCCGACGAACAGGGCACGGCGGGTGGGCCGGAGGAGGACCGACGAGCACGCACGAGCGGACCACGGGGATCGCGGATCGCAGGAATCCAGCACCGCGATCCCGTCGTCCTCCCGGCCCCGGCGCCGGAGGAGTTCCCCGTGCGCGTGACCCCCACCATGCGGATTCCGCTGCTGCCGGACGTCCAGGAGTTGGGAGTTCCGGTGCACGTTCACGCTGGCGTCCTCACCATGGCACTGCTCGAAGGGTCACGGCTGGGAGTTCGCCACGGGATGACGACGGCGTGGCGGCCGTAGGACGTGGTGGTTCCTGGGGAGGCCGGTCCGGGTCAACCTCTCGCTAACCGCGCCGGCTGGCGACATCCGCCACCGTGTTCGCCTGCGACCTCTGTCCGGGCACGGCTGCGGTCTGCTGGAGTTCGGCGCTGCGGCTGGCAACGGCTGAGCAGAAGGCCAGGAGCGCGGCGGTGATCTCCTCGATGATGGGCTCCATGTCCGAGTAGTCGGGGTGGAAGCTCTTGGGGATCGACGCCCGCTGCGGCCCCCATTCGATCGTGAAGCCCAGCACCTTGCCCATGGAGGTGTCGAGGAAGCTGCGCGAGTAGGCCCAGTCGTCGGAGGTCCCCGACGTGGGATAGAGCCCGACGGCGCTCGTCACCCTGTACTGCCGGCCGTGCGCGGACTGGATCGCGTCACGCATGACCGTGCCCAGGGCGATCGCCTCGCCCAGATCGGCGGCGGGCAGGTACTCCCGGTACTTGTGCGGGTCGCCACCGGGGGAGCTGTCCGGAATGCCCCGTTCGCCGTCGTAGTCGGGGTTGTGGAAGTTCATCGACGGGTCGGTGGTCTGGTCGTCGTCGTCGCCCCAGTTGTAGAGGATCATCTCGCCGAAGGAGTGGACGTCGATGAAGTGCGTCACGGACGGGTGCTGGTCGAGGAGCCACGTCACGTTGGCGGTCTCCGGCTCGGAGGCCGAGCCCGGTCCGCGGTAGATCTCCTCGCAGGGATCGGTGGAGGTCGCCACGGGCGCCTGCGGGCTGAACGCGGTGGGGAAGTCCCACAGGAAGTCGTAGTTGCGGTTGAGGTCGACGCCGGGGCCGTTCCCCCCACCGCTGGGGCACGGTGGTTGGCCGGGGTCCGCGGGGCGGCGGTTCTTGCGCCACATCGGGTCCAGGGTCATCGAGTGGTGCCGGCCGTCGGGGTTGGCCTGCGGGAAGACGACCACGTCCAGGGTGGTCACGATGCGTCGGACCTCGTCCGCGCTGATGCTCGAGCCACCCTGGGTGATGCCGGTTCCGGTCCGGTAGGCGTCGGTCAGCAACTGCACGAAGTTGATCAGGATGTCGGGGCTGCCCCACTCCCGGGCGTGCACTCCGCCGAGCAGGTAGACGCCGGCGCGCGCGTCCTGGCCCGCGTGGATGCGGAGGGCGGAACCGGTCCGTCCTTCCCACGTCCGGTAGGGCAGGGTGGTCAGCTCGGTGAAGGCGCTGTTCTCCGGCCGTGCGGCCAGGGCGAGGGCGGTCTCGACCTCGGCGACGTTGAGGTAGCTCACGACCGTTCTCCCCTCACCTGCATCGCCGCGGCCAGGTCAGCGGCGAACCGGTTGCCCTGCCCGACCTGCCGGAGGTCGTCTCGGGCGGCCTCGTCGACGTCCTCGTGCCGCTCCACCCGGTAGCCGGCGTCCTGCAGGCGTTGGATGGCGGGCTCGTCGACCAGGGCGTCGACCCGGGGTTCGGCGCCTCCCTCGTCCAGGGTCTGCGGCAGGACCCGCACGCCGTGGACGCGCACCAGGTCGGCCATGGCCTCGCGATCGGCGCCGTGGACGGTGATGTGGAACCTCGGCATGAGGACCTCCAGAAGACGGTGTGGTGAGTCAGGGACCTCGGGATGCCGACTTCTCAGAAGTCCCGGAGGAGCGCTGTCTCCGCGGATTCGACTCACTCCGCTGAGTCCCCTCGGTGCCATGAGCCGTACGGGTCGTGGCACGGGTCCGGCATCGAGGTCCGGATGCGCAGCTACGGCACCTGACCTCGTCGGCGATCCGCCGGAAGCACCGCTCGTGACGATGCAGGACTTCACTCCTCCAGTGCAGCAGGCCCCCGTCACCGCTGCGTCACCAGCCCGTGGAGGCCGACGTCCCGCGCGAACTGCTGGACGGAGCGGCCGGCGGGGCGGTCGCTGCGGGAACGGTGGCCTCGGGCACGAGAGCTCGCCTGAGCAGGCCCCGTCCGTCAGTTGGCGGATGTCCTCGGGACCTCCGGCTGCGAGGATCGGCTCCCGAGCAGCTCGAGCCGAGGAGGGCGCATGACCGCGCAGCAGGCGGCCCCGACCACCGCCACCGGTTCCCGCGTGCTGGTACAGGGCTTCTTCGCCACCCCGAGCTTCGACTACGGGATCCGCATCGCCCTCGGCGCGGCGGCCTACGGGGTGGGTGACGTGGGGACGGTGCTGGCGACCGCGGCGCGGATCACCGACGGCGACTGGGCGAGCTGGTTCTCGGCGTGGACGGACCGGGCGGAGGAGCTCGTCGCACTCGGCACGCAGCACCGTCAGGCGGGCGACCTCCGGGGAGCGAGCTGGGCCTTCCTCGCGGCGGCCGACGCCTGGTCCCGCTCGCTCGATGCCGTCGACGGCCTGCCCGCCGAGCGGGCCGAGGCCGTCCTGCTGCCGACGTTCCGCAAGGGGCGCGACTGCTGGGAGGCGTGGATCGACTGCTCGGGCTCCCGGTTCGTGCGGGTCGACGTCCCGTACGAGGACACCACCCTGCCCGGGTACCTGCTGCGGCCCGACGCCTCCGGCCGAGCGCGGCCGACCCTGGTGATCACCAACGGCAGCGACGGCCCGACCACCGACATGTGGTGGGCCGGCGCGGCGGACGCCCTGGACCGCGGCTGGAACGCGTTCGTCTACGACGGTCCGGGGCAGCAGTCGATGCTGTTCGAGCGGGGCACGACCTTCCGTCCCGACTGGGAGGCGGTGCTCACCCCGGTGGCGGACGCACTCGTCGCGCGCCCGGACGTCGATGCCGCCGCCCTCGTCGCCTCCGGGATCAGCCAGGCCGGGTACTGGGTGCCACGTGCGTTGGCGTTCGAGCACAGGTTCGTCGCGGCGGTGGCCGATCCAGGGGTCGTCGACGTGTCGACGTCCTGGGTGGAGTACCTGCCGGCCGAGATGCTCCAGCTGCTCGACGCCGGCCGCAAGGACGACTTCGACCGGTACATGGCCCGGGCGGGCGGGGATCCGGAGACGGCACGCACCTTCGCCTACCGGGCCCGTCCCTACGGGGCGAGCAGCCCGTTCGACCTGTTCACGGAGGTCCGCCGCTACCAGCTGCGCGACGTGGTGGCCGGGATCCGGACCCCGCTGCTGATCACCGCACCCGAGGACGAGCAGTTCTGGCCCGGGCAGTCGGAGCAGTTGGCCGGGCTGCTCACCGCACCGCACGAGGTGGCCGGCTTCGGCGTGGCGGACGGCGCCAACTGGCACTGCCAGCCGCTCGGGCGTCGGCTGACCGCGCTGCGGGCGTTCCAGTGGCTGGAGGCCCACCTGGCGAGCCGGTGACGTCCAGGGCGCGATCCGCGCTCTTCGGCCTGTGTGCCGGGACCCGCCGGTTCGTACGGCGGCGGCCTCAGCCCCGAGGCGCGCGGGCATGCCGTCGCCGCACCAGCCACCACGCACATGCGTAGCCGACCGCGGCCATGCCCATGGCCGGCGCCCACAGCCAGCCTGAGGTCACCGCACCGATGCAGTCGCCCATGACGGTGCGCCGCTCGTTCGCAGCGGCGCGCGACAGAGCATCCGTCGCGGTCGGCACATCGGCATCTCCTCTGGAGACGGCCAGCTCGGCGCCGCGCTGCAGGGACCCGTCGCTCTCGAGCGCACCGGCCGCCACCGCCGCGCTGGCGTGGCACGTACGCCCGGCGTCGGTCGTCGCGGCCAGGACGGTCTGCAGGAGGGGTGCGATGACGAGTGTGGCCGCGAGGGCGGCCACCACAGAGAAAGCCGCGAGCTCGCCCCGGAGCCACGGTGTGAGACCCCCTTCTGCAGGCAGGCGGAAGAACGCCCCCAGCACCGTGAGCAGTGCGATCCCGGCTGTTGCGCCCAGCCAGTCCCACGCGCCCTCGCCGCTGAAGCTGAGCGCCACGACCGCGGCCAGGGCCGTGCCCAGGAGCGCCGCCCGGTCCACGTCTCGGCGGGCGCGAGGGAGGTCCGCACCGCTGGCGGTGCCCGAGGTCTGCCTCCGAGCGCTCACCGGACGACGCCACGAGCTGCTTCGGCGAGGGGGTGCGAGGACCGAGGGCCGGAGCCCGGGCGACTCGCCGTCCGTCTCCCGGTCCGCAGGACGGTGACCATGGCTCCGCACCTCCGTCCGATCGTGGTACGCGCGGTCACGGCTCGGGGGCTGCTAGCGGCCGCGACCAGGTAACCGCCGGGATCCCGGCGAACCGGTCCACCAGGACATCCCAGCGGAGCCGGGCCCGGACGGGAAGCAGATACGCGATCGCTGCCACCCTCGCGGAGCCTCCTGCCGTCAGACCGTCAGGCGGGGGCGAACTCGCCTGCCGCGGACGCTGTCGACACGGTCCGCTCCGTGCAGCCGCTACCGGCGAGCACCACCGGGCGAGGGCTCGCCGTCGTCGGCGGCCGCCGGTCGGTGACCGGTTGTCGGGAGGTCGGGCCGCCCGTACGGTCCGGGCCGCGCCGGGGTCGGCGGCACGGGACCGCCAGTTCCCGGTCGTCGCCGTGGAGCATCGGGTCCCTTCCTCGACGGAGGTGCCGGGCATGCAGATCGCGATGGTCGGGCCGGGCCGGTCCGGGGCCGCCGGGGACCGGGCAGGCGTGGGCGCCTCGCCGTGACCGCGGTGACCGGGCCCGGCTCCGCCGCCGAGCCGGCAGTGCGCGGAGCTGCGCGGGCCCTGGCCTGGCTGCGGAGGCGCGACCCCTCGCTGGCCGCCGTCCGGCGGGCCGGCCGGGTGACCGTTGCCTCCTGCGTCGCGTTCTACACCTGCCGGTACCTGATCGACGATCCGATCACCGCCGTCTACGCGTTGTTCGCGGCGGTCGCCCTGGGTGGCCTCTCCGAGGTCACGGGACGGCCGGCCGAGCGGACCCGGATCTACGCCGGCAGCCTGGTGGCCGGCGGTGTGCTGGTCACCCTCGGCACCCTGCTGGCGGTGAGCACGTGGACGGCGGTCCTCGGCATGCTGGCCGTGGGGTTCCTCGTCGCCTACGCCGGCGTCGGCGGGCCGCGCGTGGCCGGCGCCGTGAACGGGTTGCAGCTGTTCTACGTGCTGCCGTGCTTCCCGCCGTACGCGCCCGACACCTTGGACCAGCGGCTGCTCGGGGTCGGGCTGGGCATCACGCTCCTCGCCGTCGCCGACCGGGTGCTGTGGCCGGCCCCGGCGCCGGCGGACCCGGCTGTCCGCGTGGCCGACGCCGCCGGGCGGGTGGCGGCCTACGCGCGGGTGCTGGGCCGCGAGCTGCGGGACGGCGGGGACCGGCGATCCGCCGCGCTGCGGGCGGCCGCCGCAGACGCCGCGGACAGCCTGCGGTTGAGCACGGTGCCGATCGCCGAGCGGCCGCTCGGGCCCGGCGTCCGCGACCGGTGCCTGATCCGGGCCGCGGCCGCGATCCGGGTGGTCTCCGGCCGCCTGGGCGCGCTCGCCGACGCGCGGCCCGCCTCCGGCGGGCAGCACACCCTGGCCGCGACCGCGCAGCTGGTGGACGCCGTGGGAGGCGCCCTGGCCGAGTCACGGGCGGCCCTGCTCGGAACCGGGCCCCCGCCGTCGACCGACCGGCTGGAGGCTGCGCTCGCCGCCCATCGTGTGCGGCGCAGGGATCAGTTGTCGGATGGCGCCGAGCCATCCGCCCTGCGGGCCGGCGTCAGCGCCGTCGCCGTCGCGGAGGCCGCCCGCAGCCTGGTGCTGACCGTTCGCGGCGCCGTCGGTGCACCCGCCCCGGCGGACGTCCCCGCGGAGCTCTGGTTCCTCACCGCCTCCACCGGCCGGCTGTGGTGGCAGCGGCTGTGCACGCACCTGACGCCGCGGTCGGTGTACCTGCAGAACGCCGTGCGGCTGGCACTCGGCCTCGCTGCGGCCCGCACCGTCGCCGGGGTCCTCGACCTCACGCACGGCTTCTGGGTGCTGCTGGCCACGCTGAGCCTCATGCGGACCAGTGCGGTCGCCGGTCGATCGGTGCTCGTCCGGGCCGTCTCCGGCACCGCCGTCGGCGCGCTCGTCACCGGGTCAGTGCTGTTCCTCGTCGGGGAGGACGTCGTGGTCTATGCCTGGGCGTTGCCGGCGCTGATGGTGGTGGGCCTGGCGGCGGGCCCCCTCTTCGGGGTGGCGGCGGGGCAGGCCGGGTTCACCGTCGTCGTCGCCCTGCTGTTCGCCCAGGTCGGTCCGACGAACTGGCGCCTGGCCGAGGTCCGCCTCGAGGACGTCCTCGTCGGCGGCCTCGTCGGCATCCTGTTCGGCGCTGCGGTGTGGCCGCGCGGAGGCAGCGGGGAGCTGACCCGGGCCGCGGGGGAGAGCCTGCGGGCGGGTGCGGCGGAGGTGGCGGCGGTCGTCGACCAGCTGACCGGGGAGGGACCGGCGCACCCGACCTCGCTCGGCCGGCTGTCCGCACTGCTCGACCAGACCTACGCGCAGTACCGATCCGAACCGACCCGGCCGGGCCCGCAGGTGGACTGGCTGGCCGTGCTCGGTGTGGTGCACCGCATCGACGACTACTCCCGGACCCTGCGGTCTCGCTACCCGGCCGTCGAGCCGCCGCCCTGGCCGCGCCTGGCCGCGCAGCTGCGGACCACGGCCGCGGACGTCGCCGCCGGCTACCGCGAGGCCGCGGCCGCCGTCGGGACCGGCCGGGTGCCGACAGCTCGTCCGGCGGTGCGGGTGGACCCGGTTCCGCGCGACGAGCTCGCCGCAGCCCCGGACGACGCGCTGCGGATGCTCGACACCTGGGGCTGGTTGCTGACGCTGGCTGACGACCTGGCCGGCGTCGGCCGGGCCCTCAGCCCGCCCCCGCCGGCCGAGGTCGAGTCCGGCGCCGGCGGGAACTGCACCGAGACCGGACGCGGTTGACGAACCGGCGCTGGCAGTTCACTGCGGAACTCAGCGGGAGCTCG
>DATIMX010000147.1:0-2764 GCA_035474935.1 Geodermatophilus sp.
AGCGGCTCGTTCATGATCTTGTGGTGCAGCTTGAGGATCGCGTCGGTGAGCATCTCCGGCCGCGGCGGGCAGCCGGGCAGGTACATGTCCACCGGGACGATGTGGTCGACGCCCTGCACGACCGCGTAGTTGTTGAACATCCCGCCGGAGCTCGCGCACACGCCCATCGCCAGCACCCAGCGCGGCTCGGGCATCTGGTCGTAGATCTGCCGCAGGACCGGCGCCATCTTCTGGCTGACCCGCCCGGCGACGATCATCAGGTCGGCCTGGCGCGGGGAGGCCCGGAAGACCTCCATGCCGAAGCGCGCCAGGTCGTAGCGGCCGGCGCCGGTGGCCATCATCTCGATCGCGCAGCAGGCCAGCCCGAAGGTGGCCGGCCACAGCGAGGACTTGCGGGTCCAGTTGACCAGCTTCTCCACCGTGGTCAGCAGGACGCCGCTCGGCAGCTTCTCCTCGAGTCCCATCGCCGGCCTCTCAGTCCCAGTCCAGGCCGCCGCGCCGCCACACGTACACGTAGGCGATGAACACGGTGCCGATGAAGACGACCATCTCGACCAGCCCGAAGACGCCGAGCGCGTCGTTGGCGACGGCCCACGGGTAGAGGAAGACGATCTCGATGTCGAAGACGATGAACATCATCGCCGTGAGGTAGTACTTGATCGGGAATCGGCCACCGGTCAGCGGCTGGTCCACCGGCTCGATGCCGCACTCGTAGGCGGCCAGCTTGGCGTGGTTGTACCGGCGGGGGCCCACGAACGGAGCGACCGTCACGGAGAACAGCGCGAAGGCCGCGGCCAGGGCGAACAGGCCGACGATCGGGACGTACTGCGAGAGCACCAGCGCCTACCTCTCGTCGTCGCGGGTCGGGTCGGGGGCGGCCACGTCAGACCGCCGGGGCCAGTCGGGTCAGGACGGCGACGGCGCGGTCGAACCGGTCGCCGTCCCGGCCGTCGGAGAGGTTGCTGGTCAGCCGCAGCGCCCGGGCCGCCAGCGCCGGCCGCTTGAGCCCGTGCGCGGTCGCGAAGCGGACCAGGTCCGGGCGGGCCAGCAGTGCGAGGAAGCCGGTGCCCAGCCGGTGGTGCCGCCCGTACTCCGCGCGCAGCCGGTCGGGGTACCGGCGCAGCACGGCCTCGCGGGCCAGGCCCTCCGGCGCGGCCAGACCCTCGACGGCGGCCTCCGCGGCCATCCGCCCGGTCTCCAGCGCGTAGCTGATGCCCTCGCCGTTGAACGGGTTGACCGTGCCGGCGGCGTCGCCGGCCAGGAGCAGCCCCCGGGTGTAGGCCGGCCCGCGGTGCAGGGCCATCGGCAGGCCGGCGCCGCGCAGCGGGGTGACCGCGTGCTCCTCGCCGAGCTGCCACTCCGGCGGGAGGGTGGCCAGCCACTCGCGCAGCACCGCCCGCGGCTCGGCGCCGGTGCCGCGGCGGGCGTCGAGCAGGCCGAAGCCGGTGTTGCTGGTGCCGTCGCCCATGCCGAAGGCCCATCCGTACCCGGGCATCGAGTCCGCGCTCGGGCCGGCGGGCGAGAGGTCGAAGGAGACGTCCAGGTAGTCGTCGTGGGTGCGCGGGGAGGTCACGTACCGGCGGACGGCGACGCCGAGTGGCCGGTCCTCCCGCCGGAGCAGGCCCAGCGCCTTGGCCAGCCGGCCGGAGAGGCCCTCGGCGGAGACCACCAGCGGCGCGCGCCAGGTGGTCGGCGCCCGGTCCGGGCCCTCCTCGGCGTGCACCCCGGCGACCCGGCCGGCGTCGTCGAGCAGCGGGCCGGTGACCGTGACCTCCTGCACCAGCCGGGCGCCCGCCGCGACCGCGTGCGCGGCGAGCCCGGCGTCGAGGTCGCGCCGGCTGCGGACCAGGCTGTGGCCGGGCCAGCGCTCGAGGGTCGGCCAGTCGACCTCGACCACCTGGCCGCCCCCGGTGACCCGCAACCCCTTGTGACGGACCCAGCCGGTGGTGTCGACGCCCATGTCGTCGAGCGCCTTGACGGCGCGCGGGGTCAGACCGTCGCCGCAGACCTTCTCGCGGGGCAGCCGGGCCTTCTCCAGGACGACGACGTCGAGGCCGGCGCGGGCGAGGTGCCACGCGGCCGAGGAGCCCGCCGGACCGGCGCCGACGACGACCACGTCGGCCCGCCGGTCGCCGTCGTCCACCTCGGTCCCCTCCGTTCGAGTTCTCCGGCGACTTTGTGAATTGCTTCACAAAGTCGCCCGGTCCCTACTCTAGGCCGCGGTGTGACCTTGGTGACAAGTGGCCGTCCAGAACGACTGCGTCACGTTTGTGTCTCGACCCGGACGGACCGGCCCCTACGGGGCACCGACCCCCTTCAGGGTCCCGGCGCGAGCTCGCGAGCGGTGGGGCATGGGGTGCTTCCACGAGGGGCGGCGAGGAGGGGGTCCTCCCCCCTCAGGCGAGCGGCTTGCGGCCGCGGTGCAGCGCCACGATGCCGCCGGTGAGGTCGCGCCAGGCGACGTCGGACCAGCCGGCGGCCTGCAGCCGGGCGGCGAGCGCCGGCTGGTCGGGCCAGGCCCGGATCGACTCGGCCAGGTAGACGTAGGCCTCGGGGTTGCTGCTCACCGCGCGGGCGATCCGCGGCAGCGCGCGCATCAGGTACTCGGTGTAGACGGTGCGGAACGGCGCCCAGGTGGGGCTGGAGAACTCGCAGACCACCAGCGTCCCGCCGGGGCGCGTGACCCGGGCGAACTCGCGCAGCGCGGCGTCGGGGTCGGCGACGTTGCGCAGGCCGAAGGAGATGACCACGCCGTCGACGCTCT
>DATIMX010000148.1:0-4072 GCA_035474935.1 Geodermatophilus sp.
ACGAACACAGGAGGTTGACACAGCGATGGCCATGCTGACCGCCTATGACCCGTTCGCCGCCACGAACGCCGCCTTCCGGGCGCTCGACCAGCTGACCGGCCGGGGCGGTGGGCTGACCGCCCGCCCGCTGTCGGGCATGCCGATGGACGCCTACCGCGTCGGTGACAACTTCGTCGCCCACTTCGACCTGCCCGGCGTCGACCCCGGCTCGATCGACCTGCAGGTCGAGGGCACCACGCTGACCGTCACCGCGGAGCGCTCGGTGCCGCAGCTGGAGAACGCCGAGTGGGCGATCGCCGAGCGCCCGTACGGCAGCTACACCCGGCAGCTCGTCCTCGGCAGGAGCCTGGACACCGACCGCCTCGAGGCGCACTACCACGACGGCGTGCTCACCCTGAGCATCCCGGTCGCCGAGAAGGCGCGGGCCCGCAAGATCTCGGTGACCCGCGCCGACACGCCGGCCGCCGTCGAGGGGCGCACCATCGAGGGCGAGGCGTCCGAGCGCAAGTCCGTCGAGAGCTGATCGGCGGCGACTCCCCGAGGGCCGGGTCCGTGTGGACCCGGCCCTCGCGCTTTCCCCGGCCCCGTGCCACCCGCAGACCCCGGAGGACCGCCATGCCCGCCCCCGCCTCCCGGGACGACGACCCGGTCGGCCGTCTCGACGACCCGGACTTCCCCGCGCTGACCATGAGCCAGGCCGCGGCGCTGCTCGGCGTCCAGGCGGCCTTCCTGCGCAGCCTCGACACCGCCGGCGTCCTCCAGCCGCACCGCTCCCCCGGCGGGCACCGCCGCTACTCCCGCCACCAGCTGGCCCTCGCCGCGCGGCTGCGCGGCCTGCTCGACGACGGGCACACCCTCGCCTCCGCCGAGGTGATCCTCGGGCTGCAGGACGAGCTGGCCGGCGCCCGCGCCGACACCGCACGGCTGCAGGCCACGGTGGACCGTCTGCGGGCGCACGACGCCGAGGGGTGACCGACGGCGCACGGCGGAACATGCCCTAGGGGGGTATGGTTGTTCCCGAGCGCATCCGGACGCGTCGGGAGGACACCTGTGGAGACCAGCAGCCAGCACGGCTACATCCACCGCAAGGACGACTACCTCAAGCGGCTGCGCCGCATCGAGGGCCAGGCCCGCGGGCTGCAGCGGATGGTCGAGGACGAGAAGTACTGCATCGACATCCTCACGCAGGTCTCGGCGATGACGAAGGCGCTGCAGTCGGTCGCCCTCGGCCTGGTCGAGGAGCACCTGTCGCACTGCGTCGTCCAGGCCGCCCAGGCCGGTGGCCGCGAGGCCGACGAGAAGGTCCGCGAGGCCTCCGAGGCGATCGCCCGCCTCGTCCGGTCCTGACCCACCCCACCCGATCCGCCCCTCTGAGGAGTCCCAGCGTGAGCACCACCAGCTACACCGTCGTCGGCATGACCTGCGGCCACTGCGTCGACGCGGTGACCGAGGAGGTCAGCGCCGTCCCCGGGGTCACCGCGGTCGACGTCGACCTGGCCAGCGGCGGCCTGACCGTCAGCAGCACCGAGCCCGTCGACGACGACGCCGTGCGCGCCGCCGTCGAGGAGGCCGGTTACCAGGTCGCGGGCTGAGGGAGCTCCTCGTGCGGACCCCGATCCGGCTCGCCGTCGTCGCCGCCGGCCTCGGCGCCGTCTTCGCTGCGGCCGTGGGCGTCGGCGCGGCGGTCGGCCCGGTGGGCGCCCCCGAGGCGCACCCCGCCGCGGCCGCACCGGCGCCGGAGTCCGCGGCGACCGGCACCGGCTACGTCCTCGACGTCCTCGAGGAGCAGCCCGCCGCCGGGACGACGACCGTGGCGTTCCGGGTCCTCGGCCCCGACGGCGCCCCGGTGACCGACTACACGCAGGACCACGGCGAGGACCTGCACCTGGTCGCCGTCCGCGCCGACCTCTCCGGCTACCAGCACGTGCACCCCGACCGCGCGCCGGACGGCACGTGGCGGGTGCCGCTCACCCTCACCCCGGGCACCTGGCGCCTGGTCGCCGACACGACGCCGGCCGCCGCGGACGAGGACCTCGCGCTGACCGCCGACCTGCAGGTGGCCGGCACCTACGACCCCCAGCCGCTGCCCGGACCCGCCCCCGTGGCCGAGGTCGACGGCTACACCGTCGTCCTGACCGGGGAGCTGACCGCGGGCGCGGAGTCCGAACTCACCTTCAGCGTCAGCCGCGACGGCCGCCCGGTCGTCGACCTGCAGCCCTACCTGGGCGCCTACGGGCACCTGGTCGCGGTGCGCGAGGGCGACCTCGAGTACCTGCACGTGCACCCCGTCGAGGACGCGCACGTCGCCCCGGCCCCCGGCCCGCACGTCGCCTTCGCCGCGACCGCGCCGTCCGCCGGCCCCCACCGACTGTTCCTCGACTTCCGGCACGGCGACGCCGTGCACACCGCCGCGTTCACGGTGCAGGTCACCGGGACGGCGGCCGACGAGCCCGCCACGCACGGTCATGCCGACTGACGACGTGACGGCTGAGGAGACGCAGCACATGAGCACCCCCGACGTCCGGACCGGCGAGGTCGAGCTGCTGATCGGCGGCATGACCTGCGCGTCGTGCGCCGCCCGCGTCGAGAAGAAGCTGAACCGGATGGACGGCGTCACGGCGACGGTCAACTACGCCACCGAGAAGGCGCGGGTGTCCTTCGGCGGCGACGTCACCACCGACGACCTGATCGCCACCGTCGAGAAGACGGGCTACACCGCGGCACTCCGGCCCCGTCCCGAGGCTCGCCCCGAGCCTGCGAGGGGTGAGGAGGACGGGGTCCGCTCAACGCTGCAGCAGCGGCTGCTGGTGTCGACCCTGCTCAGCGTGCCGGTGGTCGCGATGGCGATGGTCCCGGCGCTGCAGTTCACCTACTGGCAGTGGCTCTCGCTGACGCTGGCCGCGCCGGTCGTGGTGTGGGGCGGGCTGCCGTTCCACCGCGCCGCGTGGACCAACCTGCGGCACGGCGCGGCGACCATGGACACGCTGGTCTCCCTGGGCACCGGGGCGGCGTTCCTCTGGTCGCTCTACGCGCTGTTCCTCGGCACCGCCGGCGAGCCCGGCATGACGCACCCGTTCGAGCTCACCATCGCCCGCACCGACGGCAGCGCGAACATCTACCTCGAGGCCGCGGCCGGGGTGACGACGTTCATCCTGGCCGGCCGGTACGCCGAGGCCCGCTCCAAGCGGCGGGCCGGGGCGGCGCTGCGCGCGCTGCTGGAGCTCGGCGCGAAGGAGGTCTCGGTGCTGCGCGGCGGCACCGAGACCCGGGTGCCGGTCGACCGGCTGGCCGTCGGCGACCGCTTCGTCGTCCGGCCCGGCGAGAAGATCGCCGTGGACGGCGTGGTGACCGAGGGCGCCTCGGCCGTCGACGCCTCGATGCTCACCGGCGAGTCGGTGCCCGTCGAGGTCGGCCCGGGTGACGCGGTCGTCGGCGCCACCGTCAACGCCGGCGGCCGCCTGGTCGTGCGGGCCACCCGCGTGGGCTCGGAGACGCAGCTGGCGCAGATGGCGCGGCTGGTCGAGGAGGCGCAGAACGGCAAGGCCGAGGTGCAGCGCCTGGCCGACCGGGTCTCCGGCGTCTTCGTCCCCGTCGTGCTGGCGCTGGCCGCCGCGACGCTGGGCTTCTGGATCGGCGCGTCGGCCGGCCTGCCCGCCGCCTTCACCGCCGCGGTGGCGGTGCTGATCATCGCCTGCCCGTGCGCGCTGGGGCTGGCCACCCCGACCGCGCTCATGGTGGGCACCGGCCGCGGCGCGCAGCTCGGGATCCTCATCAAGGGCCCGGAGGTGCTGGAGTCCACCCGCGCCGTCGACACCGTGGTGCTGGACAAGACCGGCACGGTCACCACCGGCCGGATGACCCTGCACGACGTCGTCCCGGCGGGCGGCGAGGACGCCGACCGGGTGCTGGCACTGGCCGGCGCGGTCGAGTCCGGCTCCGAGCACCCGGTCGCCCGGGCGATCGCCGCGGCCGCGGCCGAGCGCACCGGGCCGCTGCGGCCGGTCAGCGGCTTCGCCAACGAGGCCGGGCTCGGTGTGCGCGGGGTCGTCGACGGGACGGCGGTGCTCGTCGG
>DATIMX010000149.1:0-1790 GCA_035474935.1 Geodermatophilus sp.
GACGAGTCCGGTCTCGTAGGCGAGCACGACCAGGCGGGCGCGGTCGCGCGCGCCGAGCTTGGTCAGCAGCCGGGAGACGTAGGTGCGTGCGGTCGCCGGGGAGAGGAACAGCTCCCGCGCGATCTCCTCATTCGACAGGCCCCGCCCCACCAGCGCGAGCACCTCTCGCTCCCGCTCGGTGAGGACCTGCAGGGGCGTGTCGTCCACCGTGGCCTGCAGCCGCTCGGCCAGAGACCGCAGCACCGTCCCGGTGACCGCCGGGGACAGCAGCGACTCCCCCGCGGCGACCACGCGGATCGCCGAGCGCAGGTCGGTCGGTGAGACGTCCTTGAGCAGGTAGCCGGCGGCGCCGGCGCGGATGGCCTCGAACACCAGCTCGTCCTCCTCGAAGGTGGTCAGCACCAGCACCCGGACGTCGTCCAGCCGCGGGTCGGCGACGATCTCGCGGGTGGCCTGCAGGCCGTCCATCTCCGGCATGCGGATGTCCATCAGGACGACCTCGGGGTGCAGCTCGCGGACCCGGCTCAGCCCCGCACGACCGGTCCCGGCCTCCCCGACGACGGTGATGTCGCCGTCGCGCTCGGCCAGGGCCCGCAGCCCGGTGCGCACCACCTCCTGGTCGTCGACCAGCACGACCCGGATCACGAGCCCAGCCTCACCGGGAGCACCGCCTGCACCACGAACCCGCCACCCTCCCCGCGCCCGGCGCGCAGCTGCCCACCGAGCACGGCGGCGCGCTCCCGCATGCCGACCAGCCCGTGCCCGCCCTCCGCCCGGGCCGGCTCGACCGGGCAGCGGCCCGGGCCGTCGTCGGCGATCACCAGCTCCAGCCGGTTCCTCCGGACACCGGCGGTGACCGCCGCGTGGGTGGCCCCGGAGTGCCGGATGACGTTGGTGAGCGACTCCTGCACGATCCGGTAGGCCGCCGCCTCGATCGCCCCGTCGAGGCAGCCGTCGTCGACGGAGACGTCGAGGTCGACGTCCACCCCGGCGTCCCGGGCGGCGGCCACCAGACGCCCGAGTCCGGACAGGCCCACGGTCCCGCGCTCGAGGTCGGCCGCGGGAGATCGCAGCAGCTTGACGGTGGCCCGCAGCTCGCGCAGCTGGGCCGAGGTCGCCGCACCGATCTGCTCGACCGCGCGTCGGGCGGCGTCGTCGTCGCGCCCGATGGCCTCGGCGGCGACGTGGCCGTGCAGGGCGATCACCGACATCGCGTGACCGACCGAGTCGTGCAGGTCCTGGGCGATGCGCACCCGCTCGGCCTGCAGCCGGCGCTCGGCCTCGCGGACCTGCTCGGCGGCCGTCAGCTCCTGGAGCCGCTGCTGGTGCGACCGCGTCTCCCGGCGGGCGCGGACGCTGACGCCGAGGGCGATCGCGGCGGCGACGAGCGCGGCGTTGGTGAGCAGCTCGTAGCTGAGCAGGTACGTCGTGGGCAGCCCGTCGTACACCCGGGCCCACGCGGCCACGCCGACCAGCACCGCACCCGACCCGACGGCCCAGCGCAGGGCACCGACGTCGGCCGCCCGGTACAGGGCGGCGACGGCGGGCAACGCGATGCCGATCGGCGGGAAGTCGCGGGAGTAGTAGACGAAGATGCCGAGGACGGTCAGCGCCAGGACCAGGCGCGGAGCGCGCCGGCCGGCCAGCACCAGCGCACCGAAGCCGACGGCGAACAGGTAGGCGCCGGCCGTGGCCCGGCCGGTCCGCTCCAGGTCGGCGGCGATGACCAGTGCCACGGTGAGGGTCTGCGTGCTCGCGAGCAGCCCGTCGGTCAGCCGCCGGTCCACCCC
>DATIMX010000150.1:0-8094 GCA_035474935.1 Geodermatophilus sp.
TGGGCGCCGGCGCGGGTGGCGACGTTGCCGCCGACGACCTGCACGCCGAAGTCGGCCTTGACCCGCGCCACCATCTCCAGCACGGCCCGCTGGTGGCCGTGCGCGGTGTCGACGACGAGCACGTCCACGCCGGCGTCGACCAGCAGGCCGGCCCGCTTGTAGGCGTCGTCGCCGACGCCGAGGGCCGCGCCCACCACGAGGCGGCCGTCGGCGTCCTTGGTGGCGTCCGGGTACTGGTCGCGCTTGACGAAGTCCTTGACGGTGATCAGGCCGCGCAGCCGCCCGGCGTCGTCCACCAGCGGCAGCTTCTCGACCTTGTGCTTGCTCAGCAGCTGCAGCGCGGTGTCGGCGTCCACGCCGACCGGCGCGGTGACCAGCGGCATCGGCGTCATGACGTCGCGGACGAGGCGGTTCTTGTCGGTCTCGAACCGCATGTCCCGGTTGGTGCAGATGCCGACCAGGACGCCGTCGGCGTCCACCACCGGCGCGCCGGAGATGCGGTAGCGGGCCGACAGCGCGTCCAGCTCGGCCAGGGTGTTGTCCGGGGCGGCGGTCACCGGGTTGGTGACCATGCCGGCCTCCGAGCGCTTGACCAGGTCCACCTGGCCGGCCTGCTCCTCGGCGGCGAGGTTGCGGTGCAGGACGCCGACACCGCCGACGCGCGCCATCGCGATCGCCATGCGGGCCTCGGTGACGGTGTCCATCGCGCTGGAGAGCAGCGGTACGGCCAGCCGGATGCCGCGGGTCAGCCGGCTGCTGGTGTCCACCTCGGCCGGCACGACGTCGGACGCGCCCGGGATGAGCAGGACGTCGTCGTAGGTCAGGCCGAGCGGCGCGAACTTCGCCGGCAGCTCGGGGACGAACTCATCGGGCTGCATCGGTTGCCGCCACCCCTCCGGTCGGCCGGCACCCTCCTGGGCGCGCGGGGAGCCGCACCCGATCGTAGGCGGCACCCCGCGGGGCTCTGTGTGATGCCCGTCCGGCCACTACCGTGGCACCCGTGAGTTCTTGGGACGACGCTTCCGGGCCCGACTTCGGGTCCGCCGACCAGCCAGGTCCGCCGCCGCTGACCATGGAGGAGCGGGCCGGCGTCCTGGACGACCTCGCCGAACTGGAGGTGTTCCGGACGCTGCTGGAGCCCACCGGCATCAAGGGCATCGTCGTCGACTGCCCGGACTGCGACGAGGAGCACCACGTCGACTGGGCCCTGATGCAGGCCAACCTCC
Source organism: Geodermatophilus sp. (assembly GCA_035474935.1). GTDB lineage: Bacteria > Actinomycetota > Actinomycetes > Mycobacteriales > Geodermatophilaceae > Geodermatophilus. The sequence goes on from DATIMX010000150.1 coordinate 1,227, forward strand.
GCCAGCTGCTCGAGGAGGGCCAGACCGGGCGGCACGAGCCGCCGTTCGACCCCGATCCCGACGACTACGTCAGCTGGGACTACGCCAGCGGCTACGCCGACGGGATCGCCGCGATGGCCGAACGCGAGGAGCCCGGCGGCGACGGCCGCGCCGGCAAGCACGCGAGAGACGACTGAACACGCGTCGAGCGCCCTCTCCTCGTGGGAGGAGAGGGCGCTCGACGCGTTCTCGGCCAGGTGAGCCGCCCTGCGAGGCGACGGGCCGGGCTCAGCGCACCCGGGGCACGGCACGTGGCCGCGGTGCGGTCCGGTGGGACCGCAGTGTCACTGCATCATCCCCCGGCGGAAACCGGTGGCCACCGCCTCGGCGCGGTCCTTGGCGCCCAGCTTGCGGAACAGCCGCCGGGCGTGGGTCTTGATGGTGTCCTCGGACAGGTAGAGCTCGCGGCCGATCTGGGCGTTGCTCTTGCCCTGGCTCATGCCGGTGAGCACCTGCATCTCACGCATCGAGAGGCTGACCGGCGCGGGCTCGCGGACGGTCGAGCGCACCGTCGTGGGCGCGGCGCCGGCCAGCGGGGTGGCGCCGTTCCAGGCCGGCGTCCCGTTGCCGTGACCTGCGTGCGCGCCCACCGAGGCCAGCGGCACCGGCTGCTGCGGGACGGACGGCAGCGGGCCGCGGCCGTCGACCCGCAGGCCGACCCGCGACAGGCCCAGGCCCATCTCCAGCGCGGTCGCGTCCCAGCGCAGGTAGCCGCGGGCACCGACCGCGACCGCCGCGCGGACGGTCTCGGCGTCGTCGGGAGCGCCGAGGACCAGCACCGGCAGCCGCGGGTGGGCCCGCAGCGCCTGGGTGGCGACGGTGAGCCCGGAGTCCGTGGCGCGCTGGGTGCCGATGAGCAGGACGTCGGGCTGGCGCGTGGCCAGCCGGGCCATGAGGGCGGCGGCGTCGCCGACGACCTCCACCCGTCCCACGAAGGGCAGTGCCACCAGCCGACCCGCGATGTCGTCGCGGACCCGTCGGCGCTCGTCGTAGACCCACACGCACGTCGTGCCGTGGCCGGGTCCGCGCATCCTGTCGTCGATCACGCCTGCTCCTCGCTCGCCCGGCCACACGTCCCTGGGCCGGTCCCCCACCGCCCGGGTGCCCCGGCCGGGTGTCGCTCGGACGCGCGGTCCCGTCCGGGGACCCGTCGTCGTCGCTGCGGCCGGGACCGGCACCGCCGACGGGTGTCCCGTGGCGGTGTTCGGCACGGCCTGCAGCCACCTTGATCGACTCCGGGAGGCGGCAACACCCGCTCTCACCCAGCGGGGGGAGAGCGGAGCCGACAAAATGCAGGGTCGCCGTGGGTTTGACCCGCTGAGGCCTCGGGCACCGGCCCCCATGCAGCCGGACCGCCCCCTCCGGCTCGCACCGAGCCGAGGAGGACGCAATGGCCGACATCCGCCGCCTGCCCACCCCCGTCGCCGAGGTCTGGGACTGGCAGCTGCACGGCGCCTGCCGCGGGGAGAGCACCGCTCTCTTCTTCCACCCGGACGGCGAGCGGGGCCCGGCCCGGGCCCGCCGTCAGGCGGCCGCCAAGGCTGTCTGCGCCCGCTGCCCGGTCGTCGAGTCCTGCCTGAAGCACGCCCTGTCGGTCCGCGAGCCCTACGGGGTCTGGGGCGGCATGAGCGAGGAGGAGCGCGCCCGGCTGATCGCCGCGGAGCCCGCCGCCGTCGCCGCGGGGGTCTGAGAAAGAACCCCGTCCTCCTCACCCCTCGCACGCTCGGGGCGAGCCTCGGGACGGGGCCGCCTGCCCCCACCGCTCGCAGGCTCGCGGCGGGACCCTGCGGGGAGGTCGGGGCCACACTCCAGACACGGCGAGAGGGCCGGTCCAGCTGCTGCTGGACCGGCCCTCTCGCCGTCAGTGGGGCCGTGCCAGGCGCTCGGCCCGCATCAGCTCGTCGTGCACCCACGTGCGGCCGCGGTCCCGGGAGGTCTCGGCCGACCAGGTGAAGGAGTTCGCGCGCACGTCGGTGATCCGCCACCGCAGCCACGGCTCCTCGTCGTCGCTGAGCAGCTCCACGTCCGCACCCTGCGCCCGTCCCGTGAAGCGCCGGACCCGGCCGTTGACCGGCTCCATCCAGGTCGACAGCCACCGGTCGCCGTCCGGGTGCAGGAAGCGCACCGTCGTCCCGTGGAAGGCCAGCGGCGGCACCCCGGCACCGGGCTGGCCTCGCCCGGGCACGATCCACACGTCCTGGACGGCACGCCCGCCGAGGACCCAGCCCACGTGCAGCTCCCCGGTCGCGTGGTGCCACGTGCCGTCGGGGGCCAGGCCGCTCCAGTGCAGCCGCCAGTCCCCGACGAGCCGGCCGAAGTCGTCCATGGCCGCGGGATCCGCCGGACCAGGTGCGTGCAGCGCGTCGGCGAGCATCCCGCCATGGTGGTCGAGGACCACCCCAGCGCCCACCCCTCGCCGAGCGCGGGACGACGGAGGGCCCGGTCCGGACGATCCGGATCGGGCCCTCCGCGCAGAGCTCGGGCGTCAGCTCAGTGGCTGTGCCCGTGGCCGTGCGAGTGGCCGTGGGTGTGGTGCCCGGCGCCGGCCGACTCCTCCTCCTCCGGCGCCTCGACGACGGCGGAGTCGGTCGTCAGCACCATCGCGGCGATCGAGACGGCGTTGCCGAGCGCGGCCTTGGTGACCTTGACCGGGTCGATGACGCCCTGGGCGGCCAGGTCGCCGTACTCGCCGGTCTCGGCGTTGAAGCCCTGGCCGACACCGGCCTCGCGGACCTTGGCCACCACGACCTGGCCCTCGAACCCGGCGTTGCCGGCGATCCGCACCAGCGGGGCGTCCAGCGCCCGCCGGACCACGCGGGCACCGGTCAACTCGTCACCGGAGAGGTCGAGGGAGTCGATCGCCGCGGCCGCGTGGACCAGCGCCGAGCCACCACCGGGGACGACGCCCTCCTCCACCGCGGCACGGGTGGCGGCGATGGCGTCCTCGATCCGGTGCTTCTTCTCCTTCAGCTCGACCTCGGTGGCCGCGCCGACGCGGATGACGCCGATGCCGCCGGCGAGCTTGGCCAGCCGCTCCTGCAGCTTCTCGCGGTCCCAGTCGGAGTCGGTCGCCTCGATCTCGCGGCGGATCTGCGCGACCCGGTCGCCGATGGCCTCACCGGTGCCGCCGCCGTCGACGATCGTCGTCTCGTCCTTGGTGACGGTGACCCGGCGCGCGGTGCCGAGGACCTCGAGGCCGACCTGGTCGAGCTTGAGGCCGACGTCCTCGCTGACGACCTGGCCGCCGGTGACGACGGCGAGGTCGGTCATGAACGCCTTGCGGCGGTCGCCGAAGTAGGGCGACTTCACCGCGACGACCTTGATGGTCTTGCGGATCGAGTTGACGACGAGGGTGGACAGCGCCTCGCCCTCGACGTCCTCGGCGACGATCAGCAGCGGACGGCCGCCGGTGGAGAGCACCTTCTCCAGCAGCGGGAGCAGGTCGACCAGCGCGCTGATCTTGCCGCTGACCAGCAGCACGAGGGCGTCCTCGAGGACGGCCTCCATCGCCTCCTGGTCGGTGACGAAGTAGGGCGAGAGGTAGCCCTTGTCGAACTGCACGCCCTCGGTGACGTCGAGCTCGGTGGAGAGGGTGGTGCTCTCCTCGACGGTGATGACGCCGTCCTTGCCGACCTTCTCCATGGCCTGGCCGATGAGCTCGCCGACCTCGGCGTCCTGCGCGGAGACGGTCGCGACGCCGGCGATGGCGGCCTGGTCGGAGACCGGGATGGCGACCTCGTCGAGGGCCTTGGAGACCGCGTCGGCGGCGGCGCGCATGCCGACGCCGAGCGCCGTCGGGCTGGCGCCCGCGGCGACGTTGCGCATGCCCTCGTGCACCAGGGCCTGGGCCAGCACGGTGGCGGTGGTGGTGCCGTCGCCGGCGACGTCGTTGGTCTTGGTGGCGACGTTCTTGGCCAGCTGGGCGCCGAGGTTCTCGAACGGGTCCTCGAGCTCGACCTCACGGGCGATGGTCACGCCGTCGTTGGTGATGGTCGGGGCGCCGAACTTCTTGTCGAGGACGACGTTGCGCCCGCGCGGGCCGAGGGTCACCTTGACCGCGTCGGCGAGCTTGTCCACCCCGCGCTCGAGCGCGCGGCGGGCGTCCTCGTTGAACTTGATGATCTTGGCCATGGATGGACCTCTCGATCAGGGAAAGCAGGGAGAAGACGACCGCCCCGGGACCCGGTGTTCGGGTCGCCGGGGCGGTCAGGTGACGTGCTGGAACGGCCTCGTTCAGAGGCTCGTCCCGAGCTCGCGAGGGACGAGGAGAACGAGGTCCTGCTACTTCTCCACGACGGCGAGCAGGTCGCGGGCGGAGAGCACCAGGTACTCCTCGCCGGCGTACTTCACCTCGGTGCCGCCGTACTTCGAGTAGATGACCACGTCGCCGACCTTGACGTCGTGCGGGACGCGGTTGCCGTTGTCGTCGACGCGACCGGGGCCCACGGCGATGACCGTGCCCTCCTGCGGCTTCTCCTTGGCGGTGTCCGGGATGACCAGACCGGAGGCGGTGGTGGTCTCGGCCTCGTTGGCCTGGACCACGACACGGTCCTCCAGCGGCTTGATGTTGACCTTGGTAGCGGTCGTCACGTCAGCGACGCCCCCTTCGGGATCGGACGGCTGGTGGGTTCTGCTCTGATGCTGTGGCACGGTGCCGGTGCCTGCCGTCGCGGGGGTCAGGCGCCCGTGCCCGTGTCGATTGGCACTCTACCCAGGAGAGTGCCAGCCACTCAACCGGGTCCCCAGACGTGGCGCCGCACCCGTGGGCCACGCTGTGCTGCGTGCCCGACGACGCGCTCGAGCAGCTCCGCTGGCTGCGCACGCCCGAAGGGGTGACGGCCACCGCGCTCGCCACCCGGCTGGTGGACCAGGGCCTCGAGGTGCTGCCCGCCCTGGCCCGGCTGCGAGCGCAGGTCGGCGCGGAACACGCCGGCCCGGCGTGGGAGCTGGCGCGGCTGCGCGCGCGGGCGCGGCCGGTGTTCGGCGCCGACGCCGACGTCCTGTTCCTCACCGCCGACACCCTCGAACAGGCCGGGCGCCCCGCGCTGGCCGCCCGGCGGGCGCGGCGCCTGCTCGCCGACGACGCCGACTCCGCCGCCGACCTCGGCTGCGCGTCGGGCACCGACACGGTGGCGCTCGCGCGGGCCGGGGCCAGCGTGCTGGCCGTCGACCTCGACCCGCTGGCCCGCGAGCTGACCGCCGCCAACGCCGAGGCCCTCGGGGTGGCCGACCGGGTGTGGGTGGTCGCCGGCGACGCCGTCGAGCTCGTCGACGCGGCGCGCGGCGGCGAGGTGGCCGGCTGCGCCGCCGCCGTCCTGGACCCGGCACGGCGGGCCGGCGGGCGGCGGCAGATGGACCCCGACCGCTGGTCGCCGCCCTGGGCGACGGTGGCGGCGCTGCTGGACCGGGTGCCGCGCGCGGTGGTCAAGGTGGCACCGGGCCTGGACCACGAGCGGGTGCCGGACGGCGTCGAGGCGGAGTGGGTGTCGGCCGGCGGGTCGATCGTCGAGGCGCTGCTGTGGGGCCGCGCGGTGTCGACGGTCCGGCGGCGTGCGTCGCTGGTCCGCGGTGACGCCGTCCTGGAGCTGACCGCCGACGCCGACCCCGGGCCCGCGCCGTCCGGACCGGTGCGGAGCTGGCTGCACGAGCCGGACCCGGCGGTGATCCGGTCGGGCCTGGTGTCGCTGGTCGCCACCGACCTCGCCGCGACGCTGGTCGACCCGACGATCGCCTATCTGACCTCCGACGGGCCGACCGACTCCCCGTGGGTGTCCTCGTACCGGGTCGACGAGGTGCTGCCGTTCAACCTCAAGAAGCTCAAGGCCCTGCTGCGGACGCGCGGCGTCGGCCGGGTGGTGGTCAAGAAGCGCGGCTCGCCGATCGAGCCGGAGACCCTCGCCCGCCGGCTGCGCGGCGAGGGCGCGGGGACGGCGACCGTCGTCGTGACCCGGGTCGCCGGCGTCCCCACCGCCCTGGTGTGCGACCTCTCCGACCGATGAGTCCGCACGGCCGCCCGGGTCCACACGTCCGAGGACCCGCAGCCGAGGAGGACCCATGGACCGACGAGACACGCACGTCGACCTCCGGAGGATCGGCCTCGCGGCCGCCGGATCCGTGCTGGCCAGCACGGCCTGGTACACGGCCTGGGGCAGCCGGCTCGCGGAGCTGGACGAGGCCTACGCCGACGGGGGACCACCCGCGGCCTGGGTGCCGCCGGTGGAGCTCGTACGCAGCGGGGCGGTGGCCACCGCCGTGGCCCTCCTCTCCCGGTCCACGGGGTCGCGGGACCCGGGCAGTGCGGCGCGCCTGGGGCTGGGCCTCTGGGGAGCGTTCCCCGTCGTCCTGCTCACCGGCTCGGTGGTGCACGAGAAGGTGCCCTGGCAGCTGGCCGCGATCCACGCCGGCGACTGGCTGGTCAAGCTCCTGCTGATCTCCGTCACGGTCGGCCGCGGGCCGCGGCGGCGATGACCCACCTCGCGCGCGGAGGCGCCGCTCAGCGGGTGACGACGTCGATCGGCAGGGAGCTGTCCGCGCCGACGTCCGGTGCCGACGGCGCCACCCCGGCCTCGACCAGCCGCGAGCCCAGGGCCGCCACCATCGCGCCGTTGTCGGTGCACAGCCGCGGGCTGGGCACCCGCAGCACGATCCCGGCCGCCGCGCAGCGCTCCTCGGCCAGCGCGCGCAGCCGCGAGTTGGCCGCCACCCCGCCACCGAGCACCAGGTGGTCGACGCCGTGGTCGCGGCACGCGCGCACCGCCTTGGCGGTCAGCACGTCGGCGACCGCCTCCTGGAACGACGCCGCGACGTCCGCCACCGGCACCGGCTCCCC
>DATIMX010000151.1:0-12393 GCA_035474935.1 Geodermatophilus sp.
CGAGGCCGACGCGCCCCAACCACGCGCGGGCCGTCGCCCGCGCCGCCGCCCTCGGGATCCCGCGCGTGCGCAGACCGAAGGCCACGTTGTCGGCCACCGACAGGTGCGGGAACAGCAGCGCGTCCTGGAAGACCATCCCGATCGACCGCCGGTGCGCCGGCAGGCGGGTCCCCGCGGCGACGTCGTCCCAGACCGTTCCGCCGACGGCGACCCGGCCCCCGTCCGGGGCGAGCAGCCCGGCCACGACGCGCAGCAACGTGGACTTGCCGGCGCCGTTCGGCCCGAGGACGGCGACCACCTCGCCCGGGCCGACCTGCAGGTCGACGGCCAGGTCGAGCGTGCCGCGGCGCAGGGCGACCGACGCGTCGAGGGTCACGGGACGGCCCGCCCGAGCCAGCGGTCCCGCAGGAGGAGGAGCGTGCCGAGGGAGACGACGAGCAGCACCAGGGACAGCGTGACCGCGGCCTCGGGGTCGCGCTGGAGCGCCAGGTAGACGGCCAGCGGCATCGTCTGCGTCGTCCCGGGGAAGTTGCCGGCGAAGGTGATCGTGGCGCCGAACTCGCCCAGCGCCCGGGCCCAGCACAGCACCGCGCCGGCGGCGATGCCGGGCGCGACCAGCGGCAGGGTGACCCGGCGGAACGTCGTCCACCGGTCGGCGCCGAGGGTGGCGGCGGCGTCCTCGAAGCGGGCGTCGGCGGCGCGCAGCGCGCCCTCGACGCTGATGACGAGGAACGGCATCGCCACGAAGGTCTCGGCGATGACGACCGCGGTGGTGGTGAACGGGATGGTCACGCCGAGGGCCTGGTCCAGCCACCGCCCGACGATGCCCTGCCGGCCCAGCACGAGGAAGAGCGCGACGCCGCCGACGACCGGGGGCAGCACGAGCGGCACGGTGACCAGGGCGCGCAGCACCGACCGGCCGCGGGCCTGCGAACGGGCGAGCACCCAGGCCAGCGGGACGCCGAGGACGAGGGAGAGCCCGGTGGCGGCGGTCGCCGAGACCAGGCTCAGCCGCAGCGCCTGCCCGACCGCCGGGCCGGCCAGCTGCGGTCCCAGCTCCCCCCAGGGCGCCCGGATGACCAGGCCGGCCAGCGGGAGGGCCAGGAAGGCGACCGCGAGGACCGCCGGGACCAGCAGCGGCACCGGGACGCCCGGCTCACCCCTGCGTCTCACGGCACCCGGAAGCCGGCGTCCGCGAGCGCCTGCTGCCCCTCCTCCGAGCGCACCAGCTCGACGAAGGCGGCGGCCGCCTCGGGGTTCGGGGCGTCGGCCAGCGCCGTGATCGGGTACTCGTTGACGACCTGCTCGGCCTCCGGGACGTCGATGCCCTCGACGGCGTCCCCGGCCGCGGTGACGTCGGTCGTGTAGACCAGCGCGGCGTCGACCTCGCCGAGCTCGACCTTGGTCAGCGCGGCGCGCACGTCCTCCTCGAGCGTGTCGGGGGCGGCGGTCACGCCGGCGGCGGCGAGGACGTCCTCGGCCGCGGCGCCGCAGGGCACCTGGGGCGCGCAGACGGCGATCGTCAGCTCCTCCCGCCCGAGGTCGGCCAGACCGGTGACGCCGGCCGGGTTGCCCGCGGGGACGGCGATCTGCGGCACGTTGGCGGCGAAGACCTGCGGGTCGTCGGCCAGCCCGGCGTCGGCGACGACGGCCATCTGCGCCTCGTTGGCGCTGGCGAAGACGTCGGCGGGGGCGCCCTGGGTGACCTGGGTGGCCAGCGCGGAGCTGCCGGCGAAGTTGAACTGCACGTCCAGACCGGGGCGGTCGGCCTCGAACCTCTCGCCGAGGTCGGTGAACACATCGGTGAGCGAGGCGGCGGCGAAGACGGTGAGCGGGCCACCGACCTCGGCGGCGCTCGGACCCGGCGCCGCGGCCGCGCCGTCGCCCGCCGACCCGCCGCAGCCGGCGAGCAGGAGCACGAGCACGGTTCCGAGCGGGGCACGCCTGGACACGGGACCTCCCTGCGGCGGACCACCGTGGCCCGCACTTGCGGGACGATAACCGCCGGACTCCCGCAGGTGCGACTCCCCGATCGGGCAGCGCTCCGCTGCTGCGGTCGGGTCAGGGGACGTCGACGCTGACCTGGGTGGCCTTGACCGAGGCGACGGCACGGACGCCGACGTCCAGGCCGAGCTCGTCGGCCGCCTCGCGCGACATGAGGGAGACGAGCCGGAACGGCCCGGCCTGGATCTCCACCTGCGCCATCACGGTGTCCCGGACCACGCGGGTCACGATGCCGGTCAGCCGGTTGCGCGCCGAGGAGCCGCGGGTGGTGCCGGGCTCGGGGGCCTCGTGCAGCTGCGCGGCGAGTCGGGCGAGGTCGGCGCCGTCGACGTGCGCGGGACCGCCGCCGTCCCGGGAGACCGGCAGCCGGCCGCTGTCGATCCAGCGGCGCACCGTGTCGTCGCTGACGCCGAGCAGGCCCGCGGCCTCGGCGATCCGGTAGGCGGGCACGGCCCGACCCTAGCCCGGGCGGACCGTCGTCCCCGGCCGTGGACGGCATCGCGATCTGCCCCGCCGACCACCGGTGGACCGCGTCCAACGGGGTAGGACCCAGATTGGACGAGGTCGGATGCAGCCGGCGCCCGTTGCCCGTCGGGAGAGCAGGAGGACGGGAGAGCATGCGCCGGTGGCAGGGTCCGCTGATCGTCTCGGTGGTGTACCTGGGGCTCTGGCTGGCGCTGGACGCCCTCGCCAGCGTCTTCCAGGCACGCCAGGAGGTGTCGCTGTGGTACCCCCCGACCGGGCTGAGCTTCGCCCTGCTGCTCGTGTTCGGGCTGCGCTACGCCCCGCTCCTCCTGCTGACCGTCCCGCTGCACGGACTGGTGGTGAGCAGCCCGGACGTCAGCTGGGTCAGCGTCTGGCTCACCGGCGTGCTCAGCACCGCGGTCTACACGGCCGTGGCCTGGCTGCTGCTGCGGCGGCTGCGGATCGACCCTCGCCTCCCCGGTCAGCGGGACGTCGTCTGGCTGCTGGGGCTGGCCGCCGTCGCCGGGCCCTTCGTCGTCGCGGTCGTCCAGGTCCTGCACTACACCGTCGCCGGGCTGCTGGACTGGGGTGAGCTGTTCCGCGGCGTCCTCGGCTTCTGGTCCGGCCGGGCCACGGGCGTCGGGGTGCTGACGCCAGCGCTGCTCGTCGCGAGCCGGCGGGTGCCCGGGCTCTGGCGCGACCGCCCGGCGCTCCCCGCCTCACCCCAGGTCCGGCGCCGGAACGAGCGCCCGTCCTGGACGGTCCGGGTCCGGCCACGCTGGCTGGGCCGGCTCGCCGCCCGGGTGCTGGACCCGCAGCTGGAGATCGTCGGGCAGGCCACCCTGCTGCTCGCGACGCTGTACCTGGCCTACGGCGAACCGGCGGTCGGTGGGCTGGACCTGGCCTACCTGGTGTACGTGCCGCTGATCTGGATCGCCGTCCGCGGCGGGCTGCCCCGGGTGGCGTTCGCCGTCCTCGTCGCCAACGCCGTCGCCGTGGCGCTGGTCGGCCGGGACGTCGTGGACAGCCCGCTGCGACTGCAGCTGGGCCTGGTGACCCTCACCCTGGCGGGGTTGACCCTCGGCGCGCTGGTCACCGGCCGGCAGGCCAGCATCGAGGCCGCCGAGCACGCGGCCGTCCACGACTCGCTCACCGGGCTGGCCAACCGGGTCCTGCTCATGGACCGACTGGAAGCCGCGGCGCACCGGGCCGAACGCAGTCCGGACAGCAGGTTCGCGGTGCTCTACTGCGACCTCGACGGCTTCAAGGGCGTCAACGACCAACTCGGGCACGACGCCGGCGACGAGCTGCTCGTGACGGTCGCGCGCCGGCTGGAGAGGGCGGTGCGGCCCGGTGACCTGGTCAGCCGGCTCGGCGGGGACGAGCTGGCCGTCCTGCTCGACGGCGTGACCGGCATCGAGGAGGCAGCCGGGGTGGCCGATCGGCTGCTCGCCGCGCTGGCCGAGCCGTGTGCCGTCGACGGCCGGGAGGTCGTCGTCACGGGCAGCGTCGGGGTGGCGATCGCCGACGCCGAGGGGCTGGCGGGCCCGCGGCTCCGCGGGGAGCGGGAGGGCCTGACCGGCTCGGACGAGGACGGACACGCCGAGGAGGTCCTCCGAGCGGCCGACCTGGCCCTGCAGCGGGCCAAGGCGACCGGGGGCAACCGGTACGAGGTGTTCAACGAACCACTGCGCCGCCAGACCCGGGACCGGTTGGGGCTGCGCGCCGCGCTGCGCCGGGCGGTCGCGGCCGGAGCGGTGACCGTCGCCTACCAGCCGATCGTGCGGGTGACCGACGGCCGGCTCGCGGCGGTCGAGACGCTCGCCCGGTGGCACGACGCCGACCGGGGCGAGGTGCCGGCGGCGGAGTTCATCGCCGTGGCCGAGGAGACCGGGCTGATCCACGACCTCGGCATGCAGGTGCTCGAGCGGGCCTGCACGCAGGCGGCGCAGTGGCGGCGGACCTTCGGGGCTGCCTCGACCCCGCGCGTGGCGGTCAACGTCTCGACCCGTCAGCTGCTCCCCGCGGACTTCGCCCCGCGCGTGCTGGCGCTGCTCGACCGTGTCGGCGTGCCCGCGGACGCCCTCGAACTCGAGATGACCGAGTCCTGCGCCATGGAGCCGGGGGCACGGGCAGCTCTGGAGCGCTTCACCGCCGCGGGCGTGACGCTCGCCGTGGACGACTTCGGCACCGGCTACTCCAGCTTCGCGGCGTTGCGCGAGCGGACGCCGCAGGCGTTCAAGCTCGACCGCTCCTTCGTCGCGCGACTGCCCGACGACCGCCCGACCGACGCGATCGTCTCCGCCGTGCTCGCGCTGGCCGGGCACCTCGGCGCCACCGTCACCGCCGAAGGCGTGGAGACGCAGGCGCAGCTGCAGCGCCTCCGAGAGCTGGGGTGCCCCCAGGTGCAGGGCCTCCTGCTGGGCAGCCCGGCGACCGCGGAGCAGATCGAGCGGGACTGGCTCCGACCGAGGTGATCCGCGTCGTCCGCGCAGCGGACCTGTGGACGACGACCCGCCGTTCACAGCGCCGGACCGCCGGCGTCCGACCGCCGGGGGAGCATCCCCGGCATGGCGACCACCGCGGACGACCCCTGGCTCCGGGAGCTCCTGCTCCGGGGCGACCGGCACCCCGACGGCGACGACGCGGAGCGGATGGCCGCCGTCCTGGCCGCGCGCGACCCGGCGGTGGACGGCTCCGGGGGCGCCACCCGGGTGCTGCTGTCGGCTCTCACCGCGGCCTGGGAGCGGGGGTGGCAGCCGGCCGACGTCGTCCACTCGGTGCGCCGCCGGTTCCCCGCCCGGTCGGCACGGCTGGTGCTGGCGCTGGTCGCCGAGGACGCGCGGGTCACCGATGCGGCCTCCCGGGCGCCGGAGGCGTGGGTGGACCAGTTGCGCGAGCTGGACGCCCTGACGCCCGGGGACCCGGCGGTCGTGGCCGCCTGGCACCGCGCGGAGGGCCGGCCGGCCGTGGAATCGTGGCGCACGGTCCTGCTGCTCGCCGGTGCGCTGACCTGCCTGCCCCGGATCGACCAGCTCGTCCCGCCGCCGTCCCGCTGGGGTGCGGGTGCGCGCCGAGTGGGGACGGCGGCCGCGCCCGACGACGCGCGGGTGCTGCGCCGCATCCGGGCGCTGCTGGCCAAGGCCGAGTCGACCGAGTACCCGGACGAGGCGGAGGCGCTGACCGCCAAGGCCCAGGAGCTGATGACCCGGCACGCGGTGGACGCGGTGCTCCTGGATCCCGGCGGGACGCCGCACCGCACCGACGTCGCCACCCGCCGGGTGCACGTCGACGACCCGTACGTGCGGGCCAAGACGCAGCTGCTGGGCGCGGTCGCCGACGCCAACGGCGTCCGGCTGGTCTGGTATCCGGAGCTGGGCATCGCCAACCTGGTCGGGATCGCCGCCGACCTCGACGCGGTGGAGCTGCTGTTCACCTCGCTGCTCCTGCAGGTCGGCCAGGCCCTGGGCGCCGCCGAGCGGGCCGCGGGACGACGGTCGGCCTCCCGCTCGTTCCGCCGGGCGTTCCTGCTGGGCTATGCGCTCCGCATCGGCGAGCGGCTGGCGAGCGCCCGCGAGCGGGCGACCAGAGCGGCGGCGGCGGAGCAGGGCGTGGACCTGCTGCCCGTGCTGCGCTCGCGCCAGCAGGCGGTCGACGACGCGTTCACCGAGCTGTTCCCGCGGGTGCGCAGCACCCGCAGCCGGTCGTCGATGGACGCCGGGGGCTACTGGGCCGGCCGCGCGGCCGCCGACTCCGCCGACGTGGGGTCGCGCCGGGCGCGCCTGCGCTGAGGTCCGGGCGGTCCCGCGGAGACGCGCCCGCGGGACCGCCCGGGTGTCCACCTGCGCGTCGTTTGCCGACCCCAGCGGTCGGGCAGCGGGTGCCGGTGCCCCGCACGAAGCAGACCGACCCCGCCGGGGCGTCGCCCTCCGTCCGCACCCGCCGCATCCGGGAGACCGCGCGCGAGCTGCTCGGCTACGAGGAGTTCCGGGCCGGCCAGGAGGAGGCGATGCAGTCGGTCGTCTCCGGGCGGGACACCCTCGCGGTGCTGCCCTCGGGCGCCGGGAAGTCCGCCGTCTACCAGGTCGCCGGGCAGCTGGTCGACGGGCCGGTGCTCGTGGTGTCCCCGCTCATCGCGCTGCAGCGCGACCAGGTCGACCGGCTCGACGAGCTCGACGGGCTCGAGGGCCGGGCCGCCCAGCTCAACTCCGCCCTCTCCACCGGCGACCGGCGCGCGGCCCTCGAGGGCCTGGTGGACGGAACGGTCCGCCACCTCTTCCTCGCGCCCGAGCAGCTGACCAAGCCCGACGTCGTGGAGGCCATCGCCCGGGCCCACCCGGCGCTGTTCGTCGTCGACGAGGCGCACTGCGTCTCCGCCTGGGGCCACGACTTCCGTCCCGACTACCTGCGGCTGGGCGGGGTCATCGAGCAGCTCGGCCACCCGACCGTGCTGGCCCTCACCGCCACCGCCGCACCCCCGGTGCGCGCGGAGATCGTCGAGCGCCTGGGCATGCGCGACGCCCGGGTCGTCGTCGCCGGGTTCGACCGCCCGGAGATCCGGCTGGAGGTGGAGCAGCACGCCGACGCCCACACCAAGGAGCAGGCGGTGCTCGACCGGGTCACCGAGCTCGTCGGCGAGGGACGGACCCCGGGCATCGTCTACAGCGCCACCCGCAAGGGCACCGAGTCGGTCGCCGCCGAGCTCACCGAGCGCGGGCTGCGGGTGCGGCCGTACCACGCGGGGCTGAGGAAGTCCGAGCGCGAGGACACCCAGCGCGCCTTCATGGACGACGAGCTGGACGTCGTCGTCGCGACGACCGCCTTCGGCATGGGCATCGACAAGCCCGACACCCGCTTCGTCGTCCACGCCGAGCCGGCCGACTCCGTCGACAGCTACTACCAGGAGATCGGCCGGGCCGGCCGCGACGGGCAGCCCGCGCTGGCCCTGCTCGTGTACCGCCAGGAGGACCTGGGGCTGCGCAGGTTCTTCGCCGCCGGCGTCCCGGCCGAGGAGGAGCTGCAGCAGGTCGCCGGGCTGGTGGGCGCGGCCGAGGCCGCCGGCATCGACGACGGCGTCGACGTCCGGCAGCTGCGCGAGGAGACCGGCCGCGCCGCCACTCCCCTGGCCCGCGACCTCAACCTGCTCGAGCAGGTGTCGGCCGTCGTCCTCGACGAGGAGGGCGCCGCCCACCCGGCCGAGGACGCACCCGCGCCCAGCGAGGCCGCGGCCGCCGCCCGCGAGCTCGCCGAGCACCACGAGCGGGTCGACCAGAGCCGGGTCGAGATGATGCGCGGCTACGCCGAGACCACCGAGTGCCGGCGGCAGTTCCTGCTCGGCTACTTCGGCGAGCAGCTGGAGCGGCCGTGCGGCAACTGCGACAACTGCGACGCCGGGCTGTCCCAGGAGCAACCCGACGACGACGAGACACCGTTCCCGGCGCAGACCCCGGTGCAGCACGCCGAGTGGGGGCCCGGCGTGGTCATGCGCGCCGAGGACGACCGGCTCGTCGTCCTGTTCGAGGAGGTCGGCTACAAGACGCTGGCGCTGGCCGCCGTCCTGGACAACGACCTGCTCGAGCGCCGCGGGTGACCGGCCCCGCCGACCCCGGACGGGGGACGGCGGAACGCCTTCGTCCTGCGAAGTGCTGCCGGCGGCTCGATGATCACCACAGAGACCGGGCGTCCTCCGAGCCCGGCGGCGGGAGGAGTACACGGGTGAAGGTCCTGGGCATCAACGCGATCTACCACGACCCGTCGGCGGCCCTGGTCGTCGACGGCAGGGTCGTGGCCGCGGCCGAGGAGGAGCGGTTCAGCCGGCGCAAGCACGGCAAGCGGCCCCTGCCGTGGAGCGCCTGGGAGCTGCCCGAGCTGTCCGCGGCGTGGTGCCTGAGGGAGGCCGGCGTCCGCCCCGAGGAGCTCGACGGGGTCGCCTACTCCTTCGACCCCGCGCTGATGGCGACGCCGGAGGAGTCCGGGCTGTTCGACGGCGGCGACGTCATGCGCAAGAAGTACGCCGAGATGGCGCCGGACTTCCTCGCCCACGCCCTGCCCGGCCTCGACCCGGCGAAGGTCCGGTTCGTCAAGCACCACGTGGCGCACGCGGCGTCCGCGGGGCTGGCCGCACCGCAGCGGGACAACGCGGTGCTGGTGCTCGACGGCCGCGGCGAGGCGCACAGCCACCTCGCCGGCCGCTACACCGACGGCCGGCTGGAGATCCTGGCCGGACAGACGCTGCCGCACTCGCTGGGCCTGATGTACGAGGAGCTCACCGACCACCTCGGCTTCCTGCGCAGCTCCGACGAGTTCAAGGTCATGGCGATGGCCTCCTACGGCAAGCCGCGGTTCGTCGGCGAGCTGTCGGAGCTCATCCGGGCCACCGGGGACGGCGGCTTCGTCACCGAGAGGATCGACTTCGCCGAGTTCGCCCCCCGCCTGGGCAAGGGCGACGACTGGACCGAGGCGCACGCCGACCTCGCCGCCAGCGTCCAGCAGCGCCTCGAGGAGGTGCTCGTCGACCTGGCCCGCTGGGTGCACGAGCAGACCGGCGAGAAGACCCTCACCCTGGCCGGCGGCACCGCGCTCAACTGCGTGGCCAACACCCGCATCCTGGCCGAGAGCCCGTTCGAGGAGGTCTGGGTGCAGCCGGCTGCCGGCGACGCCGGGACGGCGCTGGGCGCGGCCCTGCACGTGGCCACCGAGCTCGGCGAGCGCACCGAGCCGATGCCGGGCGCCGCGCTGGGCCGCAGCTGGACCGACGACGAGATCGAGCAGTGGCTGCAGACGGCGGCCATCGACTACGAGCGGCCCGACGACGTCGCCGAGGCCGTGGCCGAGGTGCTGGCCGACAACGGCATCGTCGCGTGGTTCCAGGGCCGCTCGGAGTTCGGCCCCCGCGCCCTGGGCCACCGCTCGCTGCTGGCCCACCCCGGCTTCGAGGCCAACCTCGAGCGGATGAACGACGTCAAGGGCCGTGAGCAGTTCCGGCCGGTGGCACCGATGGTGCTGCTGGAGCGCGCACCCGAGATCTTCGGCCGCGGCCCGATCCCCTCGCCGTACATGCTCTTCGTGCACGACGTCGCCCCGGAGTGGAAGGACCGCATCCCGACGGTCACCCACGTCGACGGGACGGCGCGCATCCAGACGATCGACCGCGAGACCGAGCCGCTGGTGCACCGGATGATCGCGGCGTTCGAGCGGCGCACCGGCCTGCCGGTCGTGGTCAACACCAGCCTCAACACCGCCGGCCGGCCGATGGTCGACGACCCGCGGGACGCGCTGGAGTGCTTCGGCTCGGCCCCGGTGGACCTGCTGGCGATCGGGCCCTTCGTCGTCCGCCGGGCCCGGGCCACGCGGCGCTGAGCAGGGAGGGGAGCGCGGTCCTGACCCCGTGGTCCCCCGTGGCGCACGGGGTCAGGACCGGCCTCTCCCGCCCGGCCTGACCGGGTGACGACCCGACCGTAGCGGCGCGGCCGCCGACTACGGGGAGGTCGCACGTGCCCCGTCCGGGGTACACGACACGCCGAGCACACCGGGGTGGTGAACCACCCAGGCACCGGCCGACGAACGACTGGTGCGGGTCGCTGCGGCGGCCCGTCGGCGAGGCGGCCCTGCCGGTGTGTGATGCCCCACTCGGACGGGTGACACCAGTTCCGGAACGTCCCCGGTGGGTATCGCGGCCCCGGAACCGTCGCGCCCTGGCGGATCGACTGCACCCTGGAGGACACCATGGCCGCTACTGCGGGCAACACGAACAGCGGAGCGCGGACCTGGCCGCAGCTCCTGGCGCTGGCGTTCGGCGCCATCTACCTGCTGGTGGGGATCGTCGGCTTCTTCGTCACCGGATTCGGGGACTTCTTCGCCCACGACACCAACCAGACCCTGCTGGGGTTCGAGATCAACGGCATGCACAACGTCGTCCACATCGTCATCGGTGTGGCCGGCCTGCTGCTGGCCCGCACCCTGGCCGGCGCGCGCACCTACGGCTGGCTGCTGGCCGTCGGCTACGGCGCCGCCTTCGTCTACGGGCTGATCGCGATCGGCACGACGTGGGACTTCCTCAGCATCAACGCCGCTGACAACGTCCTGCACCTCCTCACCGCGATCGTCGGTCTGGTCATCGCGCTGGGCCCGGTGCGCAGCGCCGTGACCGGCCGCACGTCACGCGTGTAGCCACACCGCTCGCACACCCGGAGGCCGGGTCCCGCACGGGGCCCGGCCTCCGGCGCGTCCGGGGCCGGACGGCGCGCACGGGGGGCTGGTGGTCCCACGGTCGGCGGCGGAGGCTGGAGGGGCGGGACCCGACCCGGGGGACGACGTCCCGCACGTGCCGGAACCGGAGGTCCGTGCCGTGGACGACGACCCCGTGCTGCGCGCCCTGGGCGAGGACCTCGCCCGCGACGACCCCGACCTGGCCGCTCGCCTGGCCGCCGGCCCGGACACCCTGGGCCACCCACCGGGCCGCGGCATGCTGTGGGTGGTGGTCCTGGGTGCGGTGGTGGTCGTCGCCGCGCCCCTCCTGCTGGGGCCGGCCGCCTTCGGCCTGATGGCCCTGGTGGTGCTGATCGGCTGCCCGTTCGCGTTCAGCTGCTGGCTGCCCGCCGGGGAGTGGTGGCCGGACGACGAACCGCCGTCCTGAACCCGGGCCGCGGGGCGGACCCCTGGCGAGACGCCGGTCACGCCGCCCTCTACCTTGCGTCCATGGACTTCGCCCTCTCCGCACGAGCCGAGGACGTCTGCGGCCGGATGTGGGACTTCATGCGTGAGCAGGTCTTCCCCGCCGAGCCGGTCTACGAGGCGTGGCGCGCCGAACGCGGTCACGACGACCACGAGCACCCCCCGGTGCTCGAGGAGCTGAAGGTCGAGGCCCGCAAGCGTGGCCTCTGGAACCTCTTCCACCACGAACTCGGCGGGCTGACCAACCTGGAGTACGCCTCCGTCGCCGAGATCATGGGCTGGTCGCCGGTGATCGCCCCCGAGGTCACCAACTGCGGGGCCCCGGACACCGGGAACATGGAGACCCTGATGCTGTTCGGCACGCCCGAGCAGAAGGAGCGCTGGCTCACCCCCCTGCTGGAGGGCGAGATCCGCTCCGGGTTCGCGATGACCGAGCCGGACGTCGCGTCGTCCGACGCCCGGAACGTCCAGACCTCGATCGTGCGCGACGGCGACGAGTACGTCATCAACGGCCGCAAGTGGTGGATCACCGGCACCGCCGACGAGCGCTGCCAGATCTTCATCGTCATGGGCAAGACCGACCCCGACGGGCCGCCGCACCGCCAGCAGTCGATGGTGCTCGTGCCCCGGGACACCCCCGGCTTCGAGATCGTCCGGCACCTGCCGGTCTTCGGGTACCAGGACCAGCACGGCCACTCCGAGCTGCGGTTCACCGACGTCCGGGTGCCGGCGTCGAACATCCTGGCCGGTGAGGGCGACGGCTTCATGATCGCCCAGGCGCGGCTGGGCCCCGGCCGGATCCACCACTGCATGCGGGCGATCGGCATGGCCGAGCGGGCGCTGATGCTGATGGTCGAGCGGTCGAAGGCCCGGGTGGCGTTCGGCCGGCCGCTGGCCGAGCAGGGCACCGTGCGCGAGGCGATCGCCCTGTCGCGGATGGAGATCGACCAGGCCCGGCTCTACGTGCTCAAGACCGCGGACCTGATCGACAAGTTCGGGGCCAAGGGCGCCCGCACGGAGATCTCCGCGATCAAGGTCGCCGCCCCGCGGGTCGCCCTCGACGTCATCGACCGGGCCATCCAGCTGCACGGCGGGGCCGGCGTCAGCGACGACACCGTGCTGGCCCGCTTCTACGCCAGCGCCCGCACGCTGCGCATCGTCGACGGCCCGGACGCCGTGCACATCCGCGGGGTGGCCAAGGAGGAACTGGCGCGCGAGCGGCCGTACACCGGCTGAGCGCCACCACACCGG